>NZ_PQHY01000007.1:0-161711 GCF_003385175.1 Amycolatopsis ruanii | reverse complement strand
CCTCGATCCCGACCACCGACACCAGCCGCCCGGCCGTCGTCGCCTCGTCGAACAGCCGCCGCAGCACCGGCCGCGACGCGCGCACCCCGTCGGCCGCGTCCGCCCCGGCCACGTCGAACCGCCGCAGCTGCCGCGCGAGCGGCCGCCCGGACAAGTCCAGGATCACCCCCGCGATGTGCCCGGAGGCGAACTGCAGGCCCAGCGCCACCGGCCCGTACGGATCCAGCACCAGCCGCCCCGCCGGACGCCCCGGCGCCCGGCCCGGTTCCGGCCCCAGGTCCCGCACCAGCTCCGCCCCGGTCAGCTCCGCGACCAGGCTGGACACCGTCGCCTTCGTCAGCCCGGTCCGCTGCGCCAGCTCGACCCGCGACACCGGCGCGTCCCGCGCGATCAGCTCCATGACCAGGGCGACGTTGTGCCGCCGCATCGCCTGCGCACCCATCGCCTCCACATTCGTCAGTTTAGTGAATTGACGAACTCTGGTCACCGGGCCCGGCGCCCGGATAGACAGGCGGGGACAACGACGTGACGCGAAAGGGCGGTCCCCATGGCTGAGGTCAGCTACCGGCAGGCGTCGCGGCTCTACCCCGGCAACCCGCCGGTCCGGGCCGTGGACAGCCTCGATCTCGACATCGCCGACGGCGAGTTCCTCGTGCTGGTGGGGCCGTCGGGCTCGGGCAAGTCGACCGCACTGCGCATGCTCGCCGGTTTGGAGGACGTCGACGAGGGCGCCATCCACATCGACGGCAGGGACGTGACCGCGGTGCCGCCGAAGGACCGCGACATCGCGATGGTGTTCCAGTCCTACGCGCTCTACCCGCACATGACGGTCGCGGAGAACATGGGCTTCGCGCTCAAGCTCAAGCGCGTGTCCAAGGCCAAGATCGCCGAGCGGGTGCGCGAGGCCGCCGCCCTGCTCGACCTGACCCCGTACCTGGACCGCAAGCCGAAAGCGCTTTCCGGCGGCCAGCGCCAGCGCGTCGCCATGGGCCGCGCCATCGTGCGCGAGCCGGCCGTGTTCCTGATGGACGAGCCACTGTCCAACCTGGACGCCAAGCTGCGCGTGGAGACCCGCGCGAACATCGCCGCGCTGCAGAAGCGCCTGGGCACCACGACCATCTACGTGACCCACGACCAGGTCGAGGCCATGACGATGGGCCACCGGGTCGCGGTGCTCAAGGACGGCAAGCTCCAGCAGTGCGACACCCCGCGCAACCTCTACGAGCGCCCGCGCAACGCGTTCGTGGCCGGGTTCATCGGCTCGCCGGCGATGAACCTCAAGACCGTCGCCCTCACCCCGGACGGCGCGCAGCTCGACGGGCTGACCGTGCCGCTCCCCCGCGCGACGCTGGCGGCCGCGCGGTCGGCCGGCGTGGAGTCGGTGACGCTGGGCCTGCGGCCGGAGTCGCTGCGGCTGGCCGGCGCGGGCGAGCAGGCGGCGAAGCTGACCGTCGAGCTGGTCGAGGAGCTGGGCGCCGACGCCTACATCCACGGCGGCGTGAAGATCGGCGACCGCGTCGAGCGGTTCGTGGTGCGCGCCGAGGGCCGCCGCCCGCCGCAGCTGGGCGAGACCGTGCAGATCGCGGTCGGCGAGGCCGAAGAGGTGCACGCCTTCCACCCGGAGACGGGTGAGCGGCTGCCGTCGGCCGACTGACACCGGACACCACGAGGGGCCGGGCGGCATCCGCCGCCCGGCCCCTTGACTGTGTGCGCACCCGGAAATAAGTTACCCCGGAAAACAAAACCCGGAGGAGCTGCGATGGTGCGCCAACCGACCCCTGAGGACAAGTTCTCGTTCGGCCTGTGGACCGTGGGCTGGACCGGCACGGACCCCTTCGGCGGCCCGAGCCGCTCGGCGCTGGACCCGTGGGAGTACTCCGACAAGCTCGCCGAGCTGGGCGCGTGGGGCATCAGCTTCCACGACAACGACGTCTTCCCGTTCGACGCCGACCTGGCCACCAAGCAGCGCCTCACCGGCCGCCTCAAGGACGCCGCGGACAAGGCCGGCCTGGTGATCGAGATGGTCACCACCAACACCTTCAGCCACCCGGTGTTCAAGGACGGCGGGCTGACCTCCAACGACCGCGCCGTGCGCCGCTTCGGCCTGCGCAAGGTGCTGCAGGCGGTCGACATCGCCGCCGGGATGGGGGCGAGCACGTTCGTCATGTGGGGCGGCCGCGAGGGCTCCGAGTACGACGGTTCGAAGGACCTGCACGCGGCGTTCGAGCGCTACAAGGAGGGCCTGGACACCGTCGCCGGCTACATCAAGTCGCAGGGCTACGGCCTGCGGATCGGCCTGGAGCCCAAGCCGAACGAGCCACGCGGCGACATCTTCCTGCCCACCGTCGGTCACGCGCTCGCGCTGATCGCCGAGCTGGAGCACGGCGACATCGTCGGTCTCAACCCGGAGACCGGGCACGAGCAGATGGCCGGCCTCAACTACACGCACGCGCTGGGCCAGGCGCTGTGGAGCGGCAAGCTGTTCCACATCGACCTCAACGGCCAGCGCGGCCTGAAGTACGACCAGGACCTGGTGTTCGGCCACGGCGACCTGATCTCCGCGTTCTTCACCGTCGACCTGCTGGAGAACGGCTTCCCCGGCTCCTCGGGCGCGCCCCGCTACACCGGCCCGCGGCACTTCGACTACAAGCCCTCGCGCACCGAGTACCTGGACGGGATCTGGGACTCGGCGCGGGCGTGCATGGCGACCTACCTGATGCTGGCGGAGAAGGCGAAGGCGTTCCGCGAGGACCCGCGGGTACGCGAGGCGTGGGACCGGGCCGGGATCCTCGAGCTGTCCGAGCCGACGCTGGGCGCGGGCGAGTCGGTGGCGGACTTCCTGGCCGCCGACGACGGCTTCGACCCGGAGAAGGCCGCCCAGCGCGACTACGGGTTCGTCCAGCTGCAGCAGCTCGCGCTCGAGCACCTCATCGGGTGAATTCGTCCATCCGCTGGACGAATTCGGCGCTCCGGTTAGGATCGCCGGCGTGACCGCCCTCGATCAGCGAACCAGCGCGCGCCAGTCCAGCCTCCGGGCGAGCAACCTGGCGCTGGTGGCGCGCACGGTGTGCGCGTCGGCGCGGCCGTTGTCGCGGGCGGACGTGGCGGCCTCGACGTCGATGACCCGCACCACCGCGACCCGGCTGGCCGACGAGCTGGTCGCGGGCGGGGTCCTCGGCGAGATCGAGCCGGACGGCGGCGGCAGGCGCGGCCGTCCGGCCACTCCCCTGGTGCCCGGGTCGCGGCTGGCCGCGGCCGGGCTGCAGGTCAACGCCGGGTTCCTGGCGGTGCGGGTGGTCGACCTGCGGGGCCGGGTCGTCGCCGAGTCGCTGGAGTACGCCGACCTGGTGGAAAGCGATCCGGCGGCGACGCTGGACCGGCTGGGTGCGTTGTCGGCGCGGGTGCTGAGCGGGTTGCCCGAGGGGTTGCGGCTGGTCGGGGCGGGACTGGCGCTGCCCGGCATCGTCGCGGCCGCGACCGGGACGCTGCTGCGCGCGCCGAACCTCGGCTGGTCCGACGTGCGCCCGGCCGAGCTGCTGGACCCGGCCGCGGTGGCGGGGCTGCCGCTGCGGGTGGGCAACGAGGCCAGCCTCGCGGCCCGCACGGTCGCCGAGGTCGCGCCCGGACGGCCGGGGCCGTTTCCGGATTTCGTGTACCTGTCGGGCGAGATCGGCATCGGCGGCGCGGCGGTCGTCGGCGGCGAGGTGATGGCGGGGCGGCACGGGTGGGCCGGCGAGATCGGGCACGTGTGCGCCGACCCGGACGGCCCGGCGTGCCGGTGCGGGTCGACGGGGTGCCTGGAGACCTACGCGGGCCGGGACGCGCTGCTCGCCGCCGCCGGTCTGACGCCCGCGTCGACCCCGGCGCACCTCGCGGAACTGGCCGCCTCCGGCGACGGGCGGGCGCGGGAGGCGGTGACGGCGGCGGCGCGGGCGCTGGTGGTGGCGCTGGCCGGAGTGATCAACGTGCTGGACATCCCGACGGTGGTGCTCGGCGGGCATCTGGCGCAGGTGGCGGACCTGCTGCGGCCGGAGCTGGAGAGCCACCTGCGGGAGCGGGTGCTGTCGGCGCGGTGGACCCCGCCGGCGATCCACGCGGCGAAGAACACCCCCGCCCCCGGCGCGACGGGTGCCGCGTACCGCGAACTGACGGCGGTCCTGGCCGACCCGGCGCGCTGGCTGCCCTGACCGCCGGCTCCGGGCCCTGGCCGAGCCGCCTGGTCAATGCCGGGCCGGTCCTGCCGGCATGGCCGGCCGGCTCAGCTGACCACCAGCCAACCTGCCGGGTCGGTCCTGCCGGGAGACAGCGGCCGGCGGCGGGCTCCCGGCCCGGTGCCCGCTCTGGGATGCCCGGCGACAGCGGCTGGCTTTCCGGCCTGGGCCGCCCCGGATGCCCGGGGATGCCGGCCGGCAGCGCGCTCTGCGCCCATCCCGGATGCCCGGAGACAGCGGCTGGCCCTCGGCCCGGGCCCCCGCCCATCCGCCGCCGAGGGACGCGCGCTGTCACTTCGGTGACGGGCCCTGCGCCTTCTCGGGAGGCGGCTTGGGCTCGGGGGACTTGCGGGCTTTCGGTGACTTGGGGGCGGTGGCCTTGGCCCGGCCCGGTGCGCTCTTCGCGGCACTGTTGCCCCTCGCCGCGCTGTTGCCCTGCGCGGCACTGTTGCCCTTCGCCACGCCGTTGTCCCGCGCCGCGCCGTTGCCCTTCACTGCGCCGTCGTCCTTCACCGCGCCGGTGCGTTTCTCCCCGCTGTTGCCCTTCGCCGCCCCCTTGTCCGGCGCGGTGCTGCCCCTCGCGGCCGTGTCCCGTGCCGGGCCGGTGCGGTTCTCCTCCCGGGCTTCCGGCGTGGCGCCGTCCGGGACCGGCTCGGCGGGGCGCGACGCGGCCGGCGCCGCCAGGACCTGCGGCGGAGCGGACCGATCGGGAACGACCGCGGGCCCGGCGACCGCGACCGCGGCCAGCGTCACCGCCGCGGCCATCTTCGAGATCACCCCGCCCCCGGCGGCCACCGACGCCGTCGGCGCCCCGCCGCCCAGCAGCCGCCCGAACAGCGGCACCAGCGCCAGCACGGGCAACCCGCCGTTGACGGTTTCCAGCACGTCGGCCACCCGGTGGCATTTCGGGCAGTCCGCCAGGTGCGCCGACACCGCCCGGCCCTGCCGCGCGGTCACCTTGCCGCGCGTCCACGCACCCAGCCGCCGCCGCACCGTGCGGCAGTCCTCGACACCCGCCGCGGGCACGTGGGCCTGCAGGAACGCCTGCCGCAACCCCTCACGGGCCCGCACCGCCAGCGCGGCCACCCCGTTGGCGGTCATGCCCAGCTCACCGGCCAGCGTCGCGGGCCGGGTGCCCAGCATCTCGGTGTGCCAGAGCACGTACCGCCACCGCGGGGGCAGCGTCTCGAACGCCGACCGCGCGACCTCGCCGGTCAGCCGGTCGATCACGATCTCCTCGACGCCGGGCGCGCCCTCGTCACGGGTGGCGGTCCACGGGTCGCACCGCTCGCGGCGGCGGCCCCAGTCCATCGCCAGGTTCCGCAGCGTCACCAGCAGGTAGGGCCGGAACCGCTCGGCCGGGCCGGCGCCGTCGCGGATCGCCACGAGCACCCGCAGGAAGGATTCGGCCACCAGGTCGTCGACCTCGGACCGGTCCCGCCACATCATCGACGCCACCCGCCGCGCGGCCGGCAGGTGCCGCCGGAAGAGGCGGTCGTAGGCGAGCAGGTCGCCCGCGCGGACCGCCTCGATCAGGTCGGCGTCGACGTCCGTGTCCCCCGCCATGGTCCTCCTCGTCACCCCGGGCGCCTCTGCCCGGGGAGACTCCGCAGTCGCGAGTTTCGTTACGGCGCAGCCTGCCACGCCGGCTGGATCACGTACAGCGATGATCAGAAATCCGCGGCCTTGCCGATGTAGATCTCGGCGAACGAGGCCGCCGCGGCCGGCGACCCGAGCAGACGCCGCAGGCGGGCCTGGCCCAGCCGGGCGCGGAACGGGTCGGCGGGCGGGTCGAGCGTCGAGCTGTGGAAGACGTCCGACAGCCACTGCGAGAACTCCTGGTACTGCCACACCCGGGCCAGGCAGGTGTCCGAGTAGCGCTCCAGCGGGCCGTCGTCGCCGCCGTAGTGGGCGGCGATCGCCTCGGCCAGGTGGAAGGCGTCGTGCAGGGCGAGGTTGAGGCCCTTCGCCGCGATCGGCGCGACCAGGTGCGCCGACTCGCCGGCCAGGAACAGCCTGCCGCGGGACATCCGCTCGATGACGTAGTTGTGCATGTCGAGGACGCGCTTTTCGATCAGCTCGCCCTCGGTCAGCGGCCCGTCCGGCACCCCCAGCCGCTGGTGCAGCTCGGACCAGACGCGCTCGTGCGGCCAGTTGTCCGCCGAGTCGCCGGGCGGGCACTGCAGGTAGAAGCGGGTGACGGTGGCGGTGCGCGCCATGTGCGCGGCGAACCCGCGCGGGTGGATGCCGAACAGGACGCCGTCGGCGCTGGGCGGCGCCTCGGCGAGCAGCGCCAGCCAGCCGATGCCGTAGTCGTGGGTCAGCAGGTGACCGTCGAGGTGACGCCGCGTGACGCCCTGGGCGCCGTCGCAGCCCGCGATGAAGTCGCAGCCGAGGCGGCGGGCGGTGCCGCCGGCGTCGGTGAAGGTGACCGACGGGGTCGACGAGTCGACGTCGTGCAGGGCGACGTCCCGGACCCCGAACTCGAGAGCGCCACCGTTGTCGGCGTACTGGGCGACGAGGTCGGTGACGAGGAGCTGCTGCGGGTAGACGAAGTGCCGCTGCCCGGCCCACCGCTCGTAGGAGAAGGGGTGGCGGCGGTTTTCGAACCGGAACTCGAAGCGGCCCTGGCTGGGGGCGGTGGACAGGAGGTTGCCGGCCAGGCCGCGGTCGTCGAGCGCGCGGACCGCCCACTCCTCGATGAACCCGGCGCGCGGGCGGGCCTCGATGAACGCGCGGGTCTGCTCCTCCAGCAGCACGCAGCCGATTCCCCGGTCCCGCAACACGTTGGCGAGGGCGAGCCCGGCGGGCCCGGCCCCCACGACGACGACCCCGGTGCGCGCAACCACGATTCCTCCCCAGGTGGTGCGATTGCGGCAGTTTGCCCGAAATCGCCCAGTGCCGCAACGGTTCCCGTGGCCACCGGTGATCACGCGGAGCCGGACAGTGCTGGCGGCGGTGGCGACCGCGGGGCGCGGCCGGGGCGGGCGCAACGGCGCCCGGCGCGACAGCGCCGAGGCGGTCAGTGGCACGAGCGCCGCCAGGGGCGATCTCACCGGCACCCGGTCAGGGCCGCGTAGGCAGACCGCAGCAGCAGCCCTCACCTGCGACAACTCGCGGCGGTCTCCCGAACGGGAGCCGGCCGTCAGCGCGCCGGCCCGCGGCGAACCTGCCACCCAGGCCACCAATCTCCCCAGCGGGAACCGGCCATCAGCGCGCCAGCCAGCGGCGAACCTGCCGCCCAGGCCACCAATCTCCCCTGCGGGAGCCGGCCGTCAGCGCGCCGGCCGGCGGCGAGCCTGCTCCACCGGCCGCCCGGGCCTCTCGGTGGGCCTCTCCTGGTACGGGATCGCGTAGGTCGCCAGGTGCTGGCGGACCTTGGCGCCGTCGGTGGTGCCCGCGGGCGCCGCGTCGGGGGCGCGTCCGGCGAAGACCTCGTCCACGAACCGGGCGACCTCGGGCGGCGGCGGCAGCAGCTCGGCGCCCAGGTAGCGCACCACGCTCAGCTCGTGCCCGGCCGTGGTCTCGATCGCCACCGCCCAGCCGTCGTGCTCGTTCCACACCAGGGCCGTGTCCTGGCCGGGGTGGTCCGGCAGCCGGTCGTCCAGCGCGAGGTAGGCGTAGGCCGGCGGCGGGTCCAGGTGGGCGTAGTAGGCCTCGCCGCTGCAGCCCAGTTCCTCGGCGACCGCGCTGACGTACCGGCGCAGCCCGGAGGCCGCCGCGTGCTCGTATTCCAGATGCATCTCACGCCCCGTTGAGTGAGTAGTCCGCCTGGGGCGGGGCTACCACCTGACCGGGTGACCAAACCCCTCAGCCGAACACGCCGAGTCCGGTCGCCGCGTGAACCTCCAGCCGGACGAACTGCTCCTGCGGAACCGCCTCGACGGCGAAGTAGTCCTCGCGACGCGGATCGTCGACCGGAGCGGGCTCGAGCCAGGTGAAGGTCCGCAGTGCCCGGGCCGCTGCCTCCACCGCCTCGAACGCCTCCCGCTCGGTGCCACCCACGAGCGCGGCGACCTCGATCGTGCCGCTGGGCCGCCGCCGCGGCTCGCTGACCTCGATGTCCTCCTCCGAGGGGAACGTCTGCCGCCGGAGGTCGCCGGCGAGCTCGCGCACCATCTCCCGCGCGTCGATCCCGTCCGCGCCCGAAATCTCGGCGACGATCACGATCCGCGTGCTGGTGGCCGCGTGCACCAGGTCCATCAGCTCGCGGATCTCGTCCTCGTCGAACCCGCCCTCGGGGCCGAGCGGTTCGAGCTCCTCGATCTCGATCTCCTCCGGCTCGGTGCCGAACGGATCCCGGCCCCGCTCGACGATCATCGTCACAACGGTGCCGTCCGGCAGCTCCGCGCGGAAGACCCGCCCGAAGGGGCGCCCGCGCAGCTCGACGATCTCCAGCAGCGCCGGGTCCAGCCCGATCACCTCCAGGTGCCCGAGCGCCACCCGCCGGATCGCCTGGATCGCGCTCTCGCCTTCGCGCGAACGTGACCGGATCACCAGCCGGGCGTCGTACGGACCCGGCGGGTCGGTGTTGCCCGGCCCGATGGAGAACCGCCACGCCCCCAGCCCGGCGATCAGTCCCTGGCACGCCTCCACCGCGGTGGCGAGATCGCGCGCGGGAAACCACAACTGGAGCTCCGCGACCACGTCGGTGTCGCGGAGCTCCTCGGAGATCATCACTCCGCGGGATCGTAGTCCAGGTTGGGGCGCAGCCACTTCTCGATTTCCGCCTGGGGCAGGCCGCGGCGCCGGGCGTAGTCGGTGACCTGGTCGAGACCCAGGCGGCCCACCGTGAAGTACCGGGACTCCGGGTGGGCGAAGATCAGCCCGCTCACACTGGCCGCCGGGGTCATCGCGAACGACTCCGTCAGGCCGAGGCCCAGGTCCGACGCCCGCAGCAGCTCGAACAGCTCCCGCTTCTGGCTGTGGTCCGGGCTCGCCGGGTAGCCGAGCGCCGGGCGGATCCCGCGGAACCGCTCGGCGTGCAGGTCCTCCAGCAACGGCGACGCGTCCGGCTCGAACCACTCCCGCCGCGCTTCCAGGTGGATGTACTCGGCGAACGCCTCGGCCAAGCGGTCGGCCAGCGCCTTCACCATGATCGCCCGGTAGTCGTCGTTCCGGGACTCGTAATGGCGCGCCAGCTCCTCGGCCCCGTGCACCGCCACCGCGAACCCGCCGAGGTGATCGCCCGCCGGGGCCACGTAGTCGGCCAGGCACCGGTTCGCGCGACCGTCCGGTTTGGACGTCTGCTGGCGCAGCATCGGGAACCGCACACCGCCCTCCAGCACGATGTCGTCGCCCTCGCGGTGCGCCGGCCAGAACCCGTAGGCGCCCCGCGCCCGCAGCGAACCGTCCGCGACGATCTCGTCCAGCAGCGCGTTGGCGTCGTCGAACAGCTCCCGCGCCACCGGCTGGTCCAGGATCGCCGGGTACTTGCCCTTCAGCTCCCAGGCCAGGAACAGGAACTGCCAGTCGATCATCTCCCGCAGCGCCGGCAGGCCGGGCGAAACCACCCGCACCCCGGTGAACGACGGCACCGGCAGGTCGTCGAACGACACCCGCTCCGGGTTGGCCCGGGCCTGCTCCAGCGTGAGCATCGGGCGGCGCTGCTTGCGCGCGTGCTGCTCCCGCAGCCGCTCCTGCTCCGCGCGGTTCGCCGAGTCCAGCGCCGCGCCGCGCTCCGCGTCGAGCAGGTCCGACACCACCCCGACGACCCGCGACGCGTCCAGCACGTGCACCGTCGTGTGGTCGTAGGCCGGGGCGATCCGCACCGCCGTGTGCTGCCGGGACGTGGTCGCGCCCCCGATCAGCAGCGGGATCTTCAGCCCGCGCCGCTGCATCTCCGCCGCCACCGACACCATCTCGTCCAGCGACGGGGTGATCAGCCCGGACAGGCCGATCGCGTCGGCGTTCTCGGCGACCGCGGTGTCCAGGATCTTCGCCGCGGGCACCATCACGCCGAGGTCGATCACCTCGTAGTTGTTGCAGCCCAGCACGACGCCGACGATGTTCTTGCCGATGTCGTGCACGTCGCCCTTCACGGTCGCCAGCACGATCTTGCCGTTGCCGCGCTCGGTCTCCACGCGCCCGGCCAGCCGCGCCTGTTCCTTCTCCGCCTCCATGAACGGCTCGAGGTAGGCGACCGACCGCTTCATCACGCGCGCGCTCTTGACCACCTGCGGCAGGAACATCTTGCCCGAGCCGAACAGGTCGCCGACGGTCTTCATGCCGTCCATCAGCGGGCCCTCGATGACCTCCAGCGGCCGCGCGAAGTTCTGCCGGGCCTCTTCGGTGTCCGCCTCGATGTAGTCGACGATGCCGTGCACCAGCGCGTGCCGCAGCCGCTCCGCCACCGGCGCCTCGCGCCAGGACAGGTCCACGACGCGCTTGCGGCCCTCGCCGCGGACGGTCTCGGCGAACTCGACCAGCCGGTCGGTGGCGTCCTCGCGGCGGTCGAACAGCACGTCCTCGACCAGTTCGAGCAGGTCAGCGGGGATGTCCTCGTACACGGCGAGCTGGCCGGCGTTGACGATGCCCATGTCCAGCCCCGCGCGCACCGCGTGGAACAGGAACGCCGAGTGCATCGCCTCGCGCACGACGTCGTTGCCGCGGAAGGAGAACGACAGGTTCGAGATGCCGCCGCTGGTACGCGCGCCGGGGCAGCGCTGCTTGATCAGCGGCAGCGCCTCGATGAACGCCTTGGCGTAACCGTTGTGCTCGGCGATGCCGGTAGCGACGGCGAGCACGTTGGGGTCGAAGACGATGTCCTCGGGCGGGAAGCCGGCCTCACTCGTGAGCAGGTCGTAGGCGCGGCCGCAGATCTCCACCTTGCGATCGCGGGTGTCGGCCTGGCCCTTCTCGTCGAAGGCCATCACGACGACACCGGCGCCGTAGTCGCGGATGCGGCGGGCCTGGCTCAGGAACTGCTCCTCGCCCTCCTTGAGGCTGATCGAGTTGACCACACCCTTGCCCTGCACGCACTTGAGCCCGGCCTCCAGCACGCTCCACCGCGAGCTGTCGATCATGATCGGGATCCGGGCCACCTCGGGCTCGGTGGCGATCAGGTTGAGGAACGTGGTCATCGCGTGCTCGGAGTCGAGCAGGTCGGCGTCCATGTTGACGTCGAGCAGGTTGGCGCCGCCGCGGACCTGGTCCAGTGCGACGTCGACGGCGGCCTGGTAGTCGCCGGACTCGATCAGCCGCCGGAACTTCGCCGAGCCGGTGACGTTGGTGCGCTCGCCGATCATCACGAACCCGGTGTCGGCGCCGATCTCGAACGGCTCCAGCCCGCTGAACCGGGTGTGCGTGCGCGGCGGCGGGACCTCGCGCGGGGCCGCGCCGGAGACCGCCCGCGCGATCTCGGCGATGTGCTCCGGGCCGGTGCCGCAGCAGCCGCCGACGATGTTGACCATGCCGCTGCCGGCGAACTCGCCGAGCATGCGGGCGGTCTCCGCAGGCGTCTGGTCGTAGCCGCCAAACGCGTTGGGCAGCCCGGCGTTGGGGTGGCAGGCCACGTAGGTGCCGGCCAGCCGCGACAGCTGCTCGACGTGCGGGCGCATCTCCTCGGCGCCCAGCGAGCAGTTCACGCCGACGACCAGCGGGCGGGCGTGCTCGATCGCGCTCCAGAACGCCTCGACGGTCTGGCCGGACAGGGTGCGCCCGGACAGGTCGACGATCGTCACCGAGATCCACAGCGGCAGGTGCGGGGCCACGTCGCGGGCCGCCGCGATGGCGGCCTTCGCGTTGAGGGTGTCGAAGATCGTTTCGATGAGCAGCAGGTCCACGCCGCCCTCGGCGAGCGCGGCGATCTGCTCCGCGTAGGCGTCGCGGACCTGGTCGAAGGTGACCGCGCGGTAGGCGGGCTCGTCGACCTTCGGCGACAGGGACAGGGTGACGTTGAGCGGCCCGATCGACCCGGCCACGAACTTGCCGTCGGCCTCGTCGGCGGCCTGGCGCGCCAGCTGGGCGCCGCGCACGTTCATCTCGCGCACCAGGTGCTGCAGGCCGTAGTCGGCCTGGCCGATGCTGGTCGCGGTGAACGTGTTGGTCGTGGTGATGTCGGCGCCCGCGGCGAGGTAGCGCCGGTGCACGTCGAGGATCAGGTCCGGCCGCGTGAGGTTGAGCAGGTCGGGGTCGCCCGTCACGTCCTGCGGGTGGTCGCCGATCACGTCGCCGCGGTAGTCGGCCGGGGTGAGCCCCGCGCCCTGCAGCATGGTGCCCCAGGCGCCGTCGAGGACGGCCACCCGGTCGCTCAGGATCTCCCGCAGAGCCTTCGTCGTGTCCACCGGCGCCCTCCCCACTGTCGGGAGGCGCCCTTGTTGCGGTTTCCGGGGGCCGAGCGTGGCGGACCAGGGTCCGTTGCAGCGCCTCTCGGCCTGGCGAACACAGTACTGGACGGCCCGCGGCGGCACCAAAGCCGTTCCGCGATGTGGACGCGGCGCCGTGGGACACCGGCGCACAGCAGAACGGCGGGCCGGCTTCCCCAAGCCGGCCCGCCGTCGGAGACCGCCTGCCCTTCTGGCCCCGACCGGCCGGGCATCGACCTCCCGCGGGCGCCATCCCCCGACGGAACCCGCTTTCCCCGCCGTGCGGTGCCCCGAGCACCCGCACGTGCTCCACCAGTATGCGCCGCGAGGGGCCGTCCGGGGCAAGGCGGAAGTCCTCAAAATGAGGACTTTGTGCCATTGCCGTCCACAGTGGATCTTTCCGGCTACGCTGGGTGCGTGCGGGCGTTCGTGGTGACCGCTCCCGGCGAGGGCGGCGTGACCGAGGTCGAGCCGCCGGTCGCGGCGGCGGGCGAGGTGGTCGTCGCCGTGGAGCGGGCCGGGATCTGCGGCACGGACGCGGAGTTCTTCGACGGCAGCATGCCGTACCTGCACGACGGGCACGCCCGCTACCCGGTGCGGCTGGGGCACGAGTGGTGCGGGACCGTCGTGGAGACCGGCGAGGGCACCGACCCGGGCTGGGTGGGACGGCGGGTCACCGGGGACACGATGCTCGGCTGCCGCGCCTGCCGCCGGTGCCGGAGCGGACGCCAGCACCTGTGCGAAACCCGCACCGAGATCGGCATCCGCGGCGGGCGGCCGGGGGCGCTGGCCGAGCGGCTGGCCGTGCCGGTGACCGCGCTGCACGCGTTGCCGGACACGGTCGGCGCGGCCGCGGGCGCGATGGTCGAGCCGGGCGGCAACGCGCTGCGGGCGGTGCGCGGCGCGGACCCGCGCCCGGGCGACCGCGTGCTGGTCCTCGGGCCCGGCACGATCGGCCTGCTGTGCGCGATGTTCGCCCGCGCGGCGGGCGCGGAGGTGCACCTGCTCGGCGCCACCGCCGCGTCGCTGGGGTTCGCCCGCTCCCTCGGGTTCGGCAATGCCTGGGCGGCCGGCGAGGTGTCGGCGCTGCCGTTCGACGCGGTGATCGACGCCTCCGGGGCGGCGGAGTCGCCGGCCCGGGCGGTGGAGCTGGTCGAGCCGGGCGGGCGGGTCGTCTGCATCGGCCTGGCCGGGCGCCCGAGCCTGCTCGACACGCGTCGCCTGGCGCTGAAGGACGTCACCGCGGTCGGCGTGCTGTCGGCCTCCCCCGGTCTGGCCGGGACGATCGAGCAGTACGCCACCGGCGCGGTCGATCCGGTGCCGCTGGTCGCCGCGACGGTGGGCCTGGACGCGGTGGCCGCGGTGCTCGCCGGTGACCGGCCGGGCGGCGGCGCGCCGAAGATCCACGTCGACCCGCGCCGCTGAGGTCAGGCGTGCGCGCCCACGGTGACCGGGCCGACGGTCGGCCGCGGCGCGAGGCCGAGGATCTCCCCCAGCCGGGACACCCGGCCGTCCGGCTCGCGGCGGTGCGCAGCGCTCAGCGTGGTGAACGGTTCGACGGCGAGCAGACCGACCGGATCGTCGGCGCCGTGGACGCGCTCGCTCCTGACCCGGACGCCAGGCCGGGAAGCGGTCAGGAACCGTCCGCAATGGCGTCGATCAAGCCCCAGTCCAGCGCGGTGTCCGCGCTCAGCGGCCGTCCGGACAGCGCCGGCCACAGCGTCCGCCACCGGCCGATCCGGCGCGGCACGCTCACCGTTCCGCCCGCGCCCGGGATCAGGCCCATCGCGACCTCCGGCAACCGGAACACGGTGCCCGGCCGGGCCACCACCCGGCCCGCGAACGCCGCCAGTTCGAGCCCGGCTCCCACGCACGCCCCGTGCACGCGCACCTCCGCCCGCCCGGCGATCGCGTGCAGCGCCCGCGCGGCTCCGGCCCTGGTGCGGACGAAGTGCGCGGTGACCAGGTCCGGGGCCGTGCCGAACTCGTCGAGATCGCCGCCGGAGCAGAACACCGGGCCCGCGCCGTCGAGCACGACCCGGCACTCCTCCGCCGCCGCGGCCCGCAGGGCACCGACGAGCGCGTCGCGCATCTCGCGGCCGTAGGCGTTGCGCCGCCGCGGCCGGTTGAGCGTCACGCGCAGGACCTCGCCGTCGCGAGTCAGCAGCACCGGCGGTTCGGCGGCGGGCGGTGGCAGCGGGCGGTCCCCGCGGCCGCGGAGCCACCGCACGAACTCCGGCCCGCCGAGCAGGGTCGAGTAGGCGAACGACTCGACGTCCAGCGCCGCGGCCACGTCCAGGCGCCCGCTCGCCCGCAGCACCTGGACCAGGACCAGCGCGGCCTGCGGGTTCGCCTCGGCCGCCCGGCACACCACGTCCGCGTCGCCCGCCGGGTCGTCGCTCGCCGCGAACTGGGGACCACTGCCGCAGCCATCGGCGGCGAAGGTCAGGTCGAGGGCGTCGGCCAGGGCCCAGCGCTCGTCGTCGACCGGGTGGGTGGCCACGCCGACCAGGATGCGCTCGCACGAGCGCGCCGCCCGCGCGGCGGCTTCGACGACGTCGGCGGGCACCGGCTCGTCGAGATCGACCACGACGAGCGGGCGCCGGACCTGGCCGGCGTCGTCCAGGAGCGGGTCGTGCGCGGCGCCGCCGGCGAGCGCGGTGATCATGCCGAGCGGGCCCGGGTGCGGCGCGCCGCCGGCCGCTTGCGGGCCCCGACGGTCATCAGCGCGATGTCGACGTAGCGCTCGGCCAGTTCGTCCGGCGACAGCGGGCCGCCGTCGGGGTGGTACCAGCGGCCGATCGACTGGAGCATGCCCAGCAGCGCCCGCGCGGTCTCGGCCGGCCGCGTGGCGACGAACAGCCCCTCGGCCACGCCGTCGGAGACGATCCGGGTGACCAGGACCTCGATCTCCTTGCGCCGCGCCGCGTACCGCTTGCGGTTGGCCGGGGACAGGTGCCGCAGCTCGAAGTCCAGCGCGGCGAGCCGGGTCCGGTGGGCCATGTGCAGCACGATCGCCTCGACGACGTTGACCAGCCGCCGGTCCGGCCGGTCACCGGCCTCCTCGGCGGCCTGCCGCACCCGCCAGTCGAGGTCGCTCGTGGCCTCCTCGACCAGCGCGGTGAACACGCCCTCCTTGTTCTCGTGGTGGTAGTACAGCGCGGGCACCGTCTGGCCCACGCGTCGCGCGATGTCCCGCACCGGGGTGCCGTGGAAGCCCTGCTCGTAGAAGGCTTCCAGCGCGGCCGCCAGGATCGGGGTCAGCTCGAGCGGTCCGTACTCCCGCCACGCTCCCTCGGGTCGTGTCATGTCCTGCCCATCGAAGAGGTCACGGGGGAACGATAACGGGGCGCGGCAGCGGGCCGGGGCGCCGCTGCCGCGCCACCGGGTCAGCGGGGTGCCATGCGGATGGCGCCGTCGAGGCGGATGGTCTCGCCGTTGAGCATCGGGTTCTCCACGATGTGCCGGGCCAGCGCCGCGAACTCGGCAGGGTCGCCCAGGCGCGAGGGGTGCGGCACCTGCGCGCCCAGCGACGCGATGGCCTCCTCGGGCAGGGTCGCGAACAGCGGCGTGTGGAACAGGCCCGGCGCGATCGTGACCACCCGGATCTTCAGGCTCGCCAGGTCACGGGCGATGGGCAGGGTCATGCCCACGATGCCGCCCTTCGAGGCCGAGTACGCGGCCTGGCCGATCTGCCCGTCGAACGCCGCCACCGAGGCGGTGTTGACGATCACGCCGCGCTCCTCGCCCACCGGCTCTGCCTCGGCGATGCGCTCGGCGGCCAGGCGGATCACGTTGAACGTGCCGACCAGGTTGACGTTGATGACCTTGGTGAAGGCCTCCAGCGGGAAGGCGCCCTGCTTGCCCACGGTCTTGTGCGCGTTGCCGATGCCGGCGCAGTTCACCGCCACCCGCAGCGTGCCCAGCTGCTCCGCGGCGTCCAGCGCCGCGCTCACCTGGGCTTCGTCGGTCACGTCGGCCGCGGCGAACACCACCCCGTCGCCCAGTTCCTTGGCCACGGCCTCGCCCTGCGACGAGGGCAGGTCCACGATGACGACCTTCGCGCCGCGCCCGTGCAGCTCCCTGACCGTCGCCAGCCCGAGCCCCGACGCACCACCGGTCACCAGCGCGACCGCGTTGCCGACCTCCATGTCGCAACACCCCTTCCCGTTAGCCCGTCCCGGCCGCGACGGCCGGAACCTTGCTTAGCGCACGTTAAGGGAGATCGGCGGTGCGGGGAAGGCCCCGGGGCGAACGTCTCAGGCCCGGCATCCAGTCCGCACGCGCGCCGAGCAGCACCTGCGCCTCGGCGACGCAGACGCCGCGCCGCGCGCTCAGGCTGGTTCGGCAGCGGCGGGAGCCGCTCACGCCAGGCACCCGGCGCCGACGCGATTGACTGAGCGGGCGCCGCACCCAGCGTCGCGGCACGCGCGCACGACCGCACCGCCCGGCACGCCGATCCGCCAGGGCCGCGCACTCAGGCCAGTTCCTGCCCCGCCCACTGGGTGCGGATGCGCCGCCAGGCCAGCGCGTAGGGCTCGGCCGGATCACCCGGCCGGATGACGCCGTTCGCGACGTCGGAGCGGGAGCGCGCGAGCTCCCGCTCGGCGAGCGAACGCGGCACGTGCAGCACTTCGACGATCTGCCAGAAGAGCTCGCCCGGCCCGGCTTCTGTCCCGTCCGCCATGCTCGCAGGATGGCGGCTCCCGCGTGCCTGCGCCACCGCAACGCCGGATTCCACGCGATCGGAACCCGGCCGGGTCACGAGACGGCCTCCTCCGCGACTCCCTCCGCGGCCGATGGGACCTCGTCACCGGCCTGCAGCTCGGCCCAGTCGAGCCCGGCCGCGGCGACCACGTCGTCGAAGATGGGAGTCCGGTCGCTCATCGGGCACCCGGAACCGGCTCGGCACACATACGTTCCCCTCCAGCGTCGTGTACGGCCACGCGAGGTCGGAAATTAACACGCGACCAGCGGCAACCGCCACGCGGAATCCCATGAACGGGGGACACCTTTCCGGGGGTGGACCCCCGCGTCCACTGAGGAGTTTGCCGTCCGCGCGCACGGGGAAGCCCCGGCCGTGGACCATGCGCAGGCACCCGTGATCGAAGCCATCCAGCGGTACCGCGAGCACGGTCACCTGGGATTCATCCCGCCCGGCCACAAACAGGGACGCGGCATCGACCGCGGCTGGCCGAGGTCGTGGGCCGGGACGTGTTCGCCTCCGACATCATCCTGATGAACGGCCTCGACGACCGCCGCATGTCGCGGGGCGTGCTGGCCAAGGCCGAGGAACTGATGGCCGACGCGGTGGACGCCGAGGAGGCCTACTTCTCCACGTGCGGCAGCTCGTTGTCGGTCAAGAGCGCGATGCTGGCCGTCGCCGGGCCGGGCGAGAAGCTGCTGGTGTCCCGCAACGCGCACAAGTCCGTGGTGGCCGGGCTGATCATCAGCGGCGTGCAGCCGGTGTGGGTGCACCGCGGTGGGACGGGCGGTTCCACCTCGCGCACCCGCCGGGACCGGAGGACGTGCGGGACGCGTTCGCGAAACACCCGGACGCCAAGGGGATGTTGCTGATCACGCCGACCGACTACGGGGCGTGCGCGGCGATCCGCGAGACCGCGCGGGTGTGCCTCGTCCACGACGTGCCGCTCATCGTGGACGAGGCGTGGGGCGCGCACTTCCCGTTCCACCCGGCGCTGCCGTGGTGGGCGATGGACGCGGGCGCGGACATCTGCGTCACCAGCGTGCACAAGATGGGCTGCGGCCTGGAGCAGGGCTCGGTGTTCCACCTGCGCGGCGAGCGGGTCGATCCGCAGGTGCTGGCATCCCGGGCGGACCTGCTGGGCACCACGAGCCCGAGCGCGCTGATCTTCGCCGGGCTCGACGGCTGGCGGCGGCAGATGGTGCAGCACGGCGAGGAGTTGCTCGGCCGGGCGCTCGACCTGGCCGCGTCCGTGCGGGCGGAACTGGCCGCCGTTCCCGGAATCCGCGTGCTGGAACGGGACGACCTGGTCGGGCCGCGGCTGGCCGACGACCACGACCCGCTGAAGATCGTGCTGGATCTGCAGGAGCTGGACCGATCCGGCTACGACGCGAGCGAATGGCTGCGCGAGCACCACCGGATCGACATGGGATTGTCCGACCACCGCCGGATGGCCGCGCAGATCACGATCGCCGACGACGAGGAGACCACCGGCAGGCTGCTCACCGCGATCCGCGACCTGGCGGACCGGATCGACGAGATCCGCCCCGCCAAGCGGTGGACCTGCCCGAGCCCGGTGAACTGGAGCTGGAGCAGGCGATCCTGCCGCGCGACGCGTTCTTCGGCCCCATCGAGGACGTTCCGCCGGAGGAGGCGATCGGCCGCGTGGCCGCGGAGACGATCAGCCCGTACCCGCCGGGCGTACCCGCGGTGGCGCCGGGCGAGGTGATCACCCGCGCCGTGGTGGACTACCTGCTGAGCGGCCTCGACGCGGGCATGTACCTGCCGGATCCCGCCGACCCGCAGCTGAAGACGTTCCGCGTGGTGAAACGCTGACGGCTCAACAGAAACCGGCGTCGTGCGCCATGAGCGCGATCTGGGTGCGGTTGCCGGCGTCCAGTTTGGACAGTATCCGGGTGATGTGCGCCTTCACCGTCGCCACGCTGAGGTGGAGCTCCGCGGCGATCTCGGCGTTCGTCGAGCCACGGCCCACGCCGAGGGCCACTTCCCGCTCGCGCGGGCTGAGGGTGGCGAACGCGGCGCGCGCCCGCTCGTAGGACCCGGCCTCCACGGCGGCGCGGTCCATCAGCCTGCGCGTGATGCGCGGGGACAGGATCGGATCACCGGCCGCGACCCGGCGGACGGCGTCGGCGATGTCCGCGGGCGGCGCGTCCTTGAGCAGGAACCCGCTCGCCCCGGCGCGCAGTGCCCGCAGCACGTTCTCGTCGGTGTCGAACGTGGTCAGCACGACCACCTCGGGCGGGTTCGGCCGCGCCCGGGTCCGGTGGGTGGCGAGGATCCCGTTCAGGCGCGGCATCCGGATGTCCATCAGCACGACGTCGGCGGGGTGCGCGTCGAGCGCGGCGGCCACCTCGTCCCCGTCGCCGGCCTGGCCCACCACGGCGATGCCCGGCGCGCCGTCGAGCATCATGGTCAGGCCCGAGCGCACCAGGGCGTCGTCGTCCACGATCAGCACGCGCGTCACGCCGGCCACGGCAGCTCCGCCGCCAACCGGAACTCCCCCGCCGCGGCCTGGTGGTCGAGCCGGCCGCCGGCCAGCCGCACCCGCTCGGTCAGGCCCACCAGCCCCGTCCCGCCGCCCGGCCCGGGCGCGCCACCGGACACCGGGTTGGACACCACGATCCGCAGCCGCTCGCCGGGCGCGCCGCGGAGGTCGATGCGCACCGGGCTGCCGGGCGCGTGCTTGCGGGCGTTGGTCAGCGCCTCCTGCAGGACGCGGTAGGCGGTGCGGCCGGTCGCGCCGGGCACCGCGGCCGGGTCGGCGAGCCCGTCGCGCACCTCGACCGGGGTGCCGACCGCGCGGGACTCCTCGACCAGGTCGGACAGCCCGCTCAGCGTCGGGAGCGGGCCCTCGGGGTCCTCGTCGGTGTCCCGCAGCAGCGCGATCACGTCCCGCAGCTCGTTCAGCGCCTGGTGCACGGTGGCGCGGATGACTCCGGCGGCCTGTGCGATGCGGTCCGGCGAGCTGTCCGGCCGGTACTCCAGCGCCCCGGCGTAGGTGGCCAGCAGCGACAGGCGGTGCGCGAGCACGTCGTGCATCTCGCGGGCGATGCGGGTGCGCTCGGCCGCGCGGGCCTCGGCGATGCGGCGGCCCTGCTCGGCCTCGGCGCGGCGGGCGCGTTCGGTGAGCGACAGGATCAGCTGGCGGCGGGCCTCGGCGAGCGCGCCGCCGCCGACGAGCGCGGCGTGCCCAAGCACCACCAGCACGACCCACCACTGGTAGGGCAGGCCGGGGGTGGGCCGCCACAGCCCGCGGACGAGGTGCCCGGCGACCCCGGCCGTGGCGACCCCCACCGCCACGGCCAGCGGCCCGCGCCGCGCGATTTGCACGACGCCGATGCTCGCCGGGGGTGTCGCGGTCGGCACCAGCGCGGTCAGCACCATCTGCGCGACCGCGGCCGGCACCGGCCGGCGGAACAGCAGCGGCACCAGCGCGCAACCCAGGGCGCCGAGGACGAGATCCGCGACCAGCAGGGCGCCGCGCACCCCGGAGAGGGCCTCCCCCGCCGCGGTGGCGGCGAACCCGATCGCGGCGGCGACGGTCAGGACCGTCCGCCCCCGTTCGCAGAGCAGCTCGCCGTACACGTCGGCGAGCCTACGGCCACTTCGGCCGCGGCGACCAGCGACCAAAGTCGACATCGCCGGCCACCTCCGGCCGACGCGCGGCCGGTGGTGCGTGCCAGACTGGCCACCATGACGGCTTCCAGCACGATCGAAGTCCCGGCGGCGGGCGCCTACCGCATCGACGCGGCCGCCTCGCGCCTGTCGTTCCGCACGCGGCACTTCTTCGGCCTGGGCCCGGTGCGCGGGTCGTTCCGCCTGCGCGAGGGGCAGGTGCGGGTGGCCGACCCGGTGGGTGGCTCGGAGGTGGTGGCGACCATCGACGCGGCGAGCATCGACACCGGCAACTCCGGGCGCGACCGCACGGTGCGATCCGGCCAGTACCTGGACACCTCGCGGCACCCGGACATCACGTTCACGTCGGCAGCGGCGGAGCGCGACGGCGCCGGGTGGGTGCTGCGCGGCACGCTGACGGTGCGCGGCACCAGCGGCCCGCTGGACGTGGTCGTCGATTCGGTGATCGCGGAGGGGCCCCGGCTGCGGGCGCGGGCCCGCAGCCGGGTGGACCGCTACGCCTTCGGGGTCACCGCGATGAAGGGCATGACCGGCCGGTACCTCGACCTGGAGCTGGAGCTGATCGCCGAGCGCGGATGACCGGGCCGGTGGTCCGAAGTGGACACGCCGTGCGGATCACGGCGTGCGACGGGTGGCCAGCCGCACCAACTCCGCACAGGCACGACGGGCCGGCGCGGGCAACTCCGCCGCCTCCAACGCGGCCAACGCCTCACGCGCCCTGGCCTCGATCAGCTCCCCAACCGCATGCTCGGCACCGGTCTCGGTGATGACCTCCCGCAGCCGCGCCGCACCGTCCTCGCCGAGCTCCGGATCGCCGTGCAGCGTACGGATCAGCTCGCGCTGCCCGGGCCGCGCGCGCCGCCAGGTCAGGGCCATCAGCACGGTCCGCTTGCCGCGGCGCAGGTCGTCGAGCACGGACTCGCCGGTGGTCCCGGGGTCGCCGAACACGCCGAGCAGGTCGTCGCGCAGCTGGAACGCCTCGCCCAGCGGACGGCCGTAGGCGGTGCACCAGCGCAGCAGATCGGGGCCGCCCCCGGCGAGCGCGGCCCCGATCTGCAACGGCCGTTCCACGGTGGAGCCGGCGCTCGTCAGGCGCAGGGCGCGCCAGCTGCGGTCGAGCACGTCCTCGGTCCACTCGCCGCCGAGGTCGAGGTACTGGCCGGCCAGGACCTCGCTGCGCATCGCGTGCAGCACCGGCGCGACCCGCCGCAGGTCGTCCTCGCCCAGGCCGGCGGTCAGCAGCAGTTCGTCGGCCCATACCAGGCACAGGTCGCCGAGCAGGATCACCGCGTGCGCGGCGGACCGGGCGGCCGCCTCGGCGTCGTGGCCGCGGTAGCGCCCGGCGAGCCGCCGGTGCAGGTCCGAGCCGTCCAGGACGTCGGCGTGGATGAGCGCGAAGGAGTGGAACAGTTCCAGCGCCGCGCCGACCCGCGCGACCGCCCCGCCTGCCGGGTCACCGCCCGCGGCGAGCCATCCGCAGTGGCAGCACAGCGGGCGCAACCAGGTGCCGTCCCGGACGAACTCGCGCAGCACGTCGACCAGCGGCGGCAGGCAGTCGTCGGCCGGATCGCGGGCCTGCGCGTCGAGGAACTCGCCGAGGGCGCTCTCGGCCACCGCACGCGCCCGGCCGAAGTCCGGTTCCGCCGGGGCACGCGGTCGCGGGGGTGCGGACACATCGGCGAGGCGGGTCGACATGAATTCTCCTCGGGGGAAGGGGAAAGACGCGGTCGGAGGTGTAGCACTCCGGCTGCCGGGTGAAACGGCGAAAACGCCGCACCACACTTCCGGGAGCCGCGGCAGACCTTGTGAGCGAGGAATCGGAGGCTTTCGTCGCGGACGGTGAACACCTCCGCGTCATGATGAACCCGTTGCGGCGCAAGGGAAGCAAAAACCCGTTCGTATGAAGCTGCGGGGCGGGCTTGAACCCGGCGGACGCTTCGGGCAACGTGGAGTCGTCCGGTGTTCACCGGAACCCGAAAACCCTTGTGTGGCAGCGTTTTTTCGCCGACCCGCACCGGCGCCCGATTTGGGCGGAACAGGAGGATCCCCATGACGGCCGGGAAAGTGGCTCCGCTCGTCGCCCCGGGTGGCGCCGACGTGCTGGTGCCGCACGAGATCCGCGAGCCGTTCCCGGATGTTGCCCCGCTCGCCGGAGGAATGCACCGCCACGGGCCGCGAGCCACCGGCGGGACCGTCCTGGCCGGCCGCCGAGCGCCGCCGGGAATCGCGCCCGGCGGGTGGGTGGCCGTGCCCCTCCGGCCGGGCGGGACGCTCGGGTAGGCACCTGCGCGCGCGGGGCACGGGGGTGGGATTTCGGCCGGCGGGGCCGCAGACGTGGGGCACGGGCAGTACCCGTGAACCTCGGGAGGGCCAGTGCGGTCGGGAGGCCAGTGCGGCCACCGGGCCTGCGGCCGGCCGCAGCCACGGTGCAGCCCGATCAACCGCAGCGTGAACCCAGGCCGGTCGGCAAGACGCGGCCTTCGCCGACGCGAACGAACGCACCCACTCGGCCTTGGCGTCGGCGCGCTGCCGGGGGTCGGCCGCCGGGCCGCGACAGACAGCCGTGTCCCCATCGGGTCAGCGCCGTGTTCCCCATCCTCGGCGCCGCGGGGGCCCCGACCGGCGTCAGGCGGGCTCGACCGAGAAGATCTCCAGGTCCCGTGGCGTGCCCTTCGCGCGGAACCAGCGTTTGCGGCGCACCTCGAAGCGCTCCGGGTCGAGCGCGTCGCGCACGGGGGCGGAGATCAGGACCTGCCCGCCGGCCGCGGCGTCGGCCACCCGCGCCGCCACGTTGACGTCCACGCCCAGGTAGTCGTGCCCGAGCTTGCGCGGCGTCCCCGCGTGCAGGCCGGCCCGCAGGCTCGGCCGGTGCCCGGAGATCTCCAGCTCGGCGACCCGTGCGCACGCCTCCACGGCCGCGTCGACCCCGGCGCCCGGGTCCGCGAACACGGCCATCAGGCCGTCACCGAGGCGTTTCACCACCCGGCCGCCGCGGCGGGTGATCTCGGGCTCGGTCACGCGCCCGACCTCCCGCAGCAGGCGGAGCGCCGCGTCGTCGCCGGCTTCCAGGGCCCACGTCGAGAAGCCGACCAGGTCGGTGAAGAGGATGGTGATCCCGGCGGTTTCGGTGGCGTGCCGGGAGCCGGTGAACGCCTGCCACACCTGCACCGCGGTCAGCCCCAGCTCGCGGAGCACGCTCGGCTCCGGGCTGCCGGCCAGGGCGCGGGCCAGACGGTGCGACGGCAGCCGGCCCGCGGTGGACAGCGGGTCGCCCATCTCGCTGTCGCCGGGTGCGAGCCGCCGCACGAACCGCGCGGTGCGGAGCAGGCTCTCGCGCCGGTCGACCTCGCGCAACGCCTGGCCGAGCCTGCTGCGGCGGCCGCCGGGGGCCTCGTCGGTCACCGGCCCAGGATAGTGGGCGGCGATCACCCGGCGCGACGCGTCAGCGATCACCCTCGCCGCGGGCGGCCAGGGCCTCGCCCAGCTCGTCGGCGTGGCGGAGGGTCCGCACCAGGAACGGCACGGTGAACGCGACCACCGACCGGTCCGCGCCGCGTGCCTTCGCCGCCTCCCGGACCTCACCCGCGATGCCGGTCAGCGTCGCCACGGCCTGCAGCGTCAGGCCGACCAGCAGGCCGAGCCGCTCCGGCCGCACCCCGAACCGCCGCAGCGGCCCCAGCCCCCGCTCGACCGCGGCGACCAGGTCGTCCACCCGGGTGGTGAGGGTGACCAGGTTCGCGGCGGCGAGCGCGGCGACGATCCGCAGGCACACCACGACGGCCGGTTCCAGGCCGAGCAGCCACCACTGCAGCGCGAACACGACCACGACGAGCAGCCCGAGCGACCGCAGCAGCCCCCAGCACCGCCGCCAGGACACCCGAGCGACCCCATACCCGGCGACGGCCACCGCGCACAACGCACCGAGCCACAACGGCGACCGCAACACGAAGATCACCGCGGCGAGCGCCAGCAGCGCCAGGAACTTCACCCCCGCCGGAGCCCGGTGCAGGACGCTGGTGCCCGGCTCGTACCAGGCGTTCATCCGGCCAGCCCCGAATCCCGGCCAGGCAACGGCCCCCGCGCGCCCGGCTCGTACCGAATGGGGGCACGACCAGGTCGCACACGAGCCAACCGCCCGCCGGCGAGATCAGCTCCGCGCGGCGGGCCGGCCGCCGAAGCCCCGTGCAGGACCTTGCAGCCCAGCTCGTACCGAATGGGGGCACGACCAGGTCGCTCAGGGGCCACCCGCCCGCCGGCGCTGACATCAGCCCCGCGCGGCCGGCCGGCCGCCGGAACCCGGTGCCGGGGGTCGGAGCCCCGCTCGTACCAGGCGTTCATCCAGCCAGGCAACGGCCCTCCCCCGCCCAGCGCGCACCGCGCGGGGGCCCGACCAGCTAGCACACGAGCCAACCGCCCACCAACGCCGGGACCAGCCCCAGCCCACAACGCCCGGCGCAGGAAGCTGGAGCCCAGCCCGTGCCGAGTGAAGGTAGAACCAGGTAGCACACGGGCAAGCCACCCGCCCGCGCCGAGACCAGCCCCACCGGGCACGCCGGCCACCGGCGCCCAGCACAGGAGGCCGGAGCCGAGCCCGTACCGAATGGGGGCACGACCAGGTCGCCCATGGACCAACCGCCCGCCGGCGAGATCAGCTCCGCGCGGCGGGCCGGCCGCCGGGGCGTGGTGCGGGCTCATGCGATCAACTTCCGGTAGTGCGCCAGCGCCGCCTCCGGGGTGTCGTCCGCCGCGATGCGGCCCGCGTCCAGGACCACGACTCGGTCGAAGGCGTCCAGCAGGTCCAGGTCGTGCGTCACCAGGACCACCTGTTGCGGCAGCCCGGCCAGCGTCTCCGCGAACCGGCGCTTGTTGCGCAGGTCCAGCAGCGTCGTCGGCTCGTCGCAGACCAGGATGTCCGGCTCCAGCACCAGCATCGCGCACAGCGCCAGCAACTGCTTCTGCCCGCCGGACAGCTGGTGCGCCGGATGATCGACATAGTCCCCCAGCCCGTAGCGCGACAGCACCTCCGCCGCCCGGGCAGCACGCTCCGCTTTGGACAGTCCGCTCCGGCGCAGCGAGAACGCCACGTCCTCACCGGCCGTGGGCATCACGATCTGGCTGTCCGGGTTGGTGAACAGGAACCCGACCCGCCTGCGCACCGCCCGGCCCTCGCGCACCGGGTCCAGCCCGTCGACCAGCACCCGGCCCGACGTCGGCGCCACCAGCCCGTTGATCATCCGCGCCAGGGTCGACTTGCCGGACCCGTTGGCGCCGACGAACGCCACCCGCCGCTCCGGGATGCGCAAGTCCACTTCGGACAGCACCACCCGCGCGCCGTAGCGGTGCCCGACGCCCTCGAACTCGATCATCCGGCCTCCCACCTCGTCGCGACGCCCACGCCGCCCCCGGCGGACAGCGCGGCCACGCCGCACCCACCGCCCCGCTGCCGCACCAGTGTGCCGAACAACCGCACCACCAGCACCGCACCCGAGGCCCCCCACGGGTGACCGAGCGCGATCGCCCCGCCGTCCGGGCTCACGATCTGCTCGTCGAGGCCCGCCGCGTCCAGACACGCCAGCGCCTGCCCGGCGAACGCCTCGTTGAACTCGACCACATCGGGCGTCCCGTCCAGCACGGTCCGCATCGCCGGCACCGCGCCCAGCCCGAGCCGGTTCGGGTCCACCGCCGACGTCGCCGACGCGACCAGCCGCAGCCCCGGCACGCCGAGCCGCCGCTGCACCCGCTCGCTGACGATGAGCACCGCCGCCGCGCCGTCGTTGATTCCGCACGAGTTCGCCGCCGTCGCGGTGCCGTCCGGGGTGAACGCCGGCCGGAACCGCGCCAGCCGGGCCTCGGTGAAGCCGTCCCGCGGACGCTCGTCCCGCGCGACCCCGCGCACCGGCACGATCTCCGCGTCGAACCGGCCCGCCCGCTGCGCCGCGACCGCGCGCGCGTGACTGCGGGCGGCGAACGCGTCCTGCCGCTGCCGCGAGATCCCGGCCTCCGCGGCGACCAGGTCCGCGGCCGGGCCCATGTCCGGGTCGCCGATCTCGGCCGGCGCGAACGGCGCGCGCGTGTAGAACTCGCCCGGCTCGCTGCTGCCGTCGACCCGCCAGGCGCGGAACGGCGCGGTCGAGGCGCTTTCCACCCCGCCCGCGAGGAACACCTCGCCGTCCCCGGCCCGGATCATCGCCGCGGCCAGGGTGATGGCGGCCAGCCCGCTCGCGCACTGCCGGTCCACGGTCACCCCGGGCACCCCGAGCCCCGCGCGCAACGCCGCGACCCGCGCCGGATTCCCCCCGGGCCCGAACACGTTGCCCAGCACCACGTCATCCACTGTGGACAGACCGGCGTCGTCGAGGGCCGCGCGCAGCACGGGCGCGGCCAGCTCGTCCACCGGCACCCCGCGCAGGGCACCGAACGCGTTGCCGATCGCGGTGCGCCGCGCGGCGATCACGACGGGCGTGGTCACGGCAGCGGCTCCACGGACAGAGTCCCGAGCCGCGCGGCGGCGAGCGCCCGGGCCGGTTCATCGAGCACGGCCATCACGGCAGCCATGGTCACGTCAACGGCTCCGCGGGCAGAGTCCCCTCAGCCAGCCGCGCGGCGACCACCGCCCGGGCCGGCTTGCCGGACGCGGTGCGTGGCAGCTCCTTGACCAGCAGCCAGCGCCGCGGCCGGTTCGCGGGCGCGAGCCGGTCCCGGGCGACCGCCCGCAGCTCCCGCAGCCGCGCCGGACCCTCGACGACCGCCGTGACCAGCTCGCCCAGGCGGGGGTGCGGCGTGCCGCTGACCAGCACGTCCACCACGCCGGGCGCGCTCCGCAGCACGGCCTCGACCTCCTCGGCGGGCACCAGCCGCCCGCCGCTGGACACCGTGGCCCCGGCCCGGCCCCGCACGACCAGCGCACCGGACGCATCGAACTCGGCGAGGTCGCCCACGGTGGACCAGTCACCGGCCGCGCGCAGGTCGCCATCGCGCAGCTGCCCGGCGTAGGCCAGCGGAGACCGCACCCACAGCACCCCGTCGCGCACGTCCAGCTCCACGCCGGGAACGGGACGCAGTCCCCCGGCGCCACGCCGGATCGCGATCAGCGAGTGTTCCGCCGAGCCGTAGTACTCGATCAGCTCCGCCTCCGGCAGCACACGGGCGAACCGGGCACGGACCTCGTCGCCGAGATGCGCCCCGCCGCACACCACCGTCCGCAACCCGGACGAGCCACCACGCCGCTCCAGCACCGACAGCAGAGTGGACAGCATCGCCGGCACCAGGTGCACGGTCGCCGCCTCGGTCCGGGCCGCGGCCTCGGCGTCCCAGCGCGGCAACGTGATCACCGGCCGGCCGCACCACCGGCCGTGCAGCGCGCCGAACAGGAACAGCGACGAGCTGAGCGGCCCGGGGATCAGCACCGGCCCGGGCAGCGGGCCGAGCGCGGCGAAACTGCGCAGCCACGAGTCCCGGGTGCGCACCAGGACCTTCGGGCTGCCGCTGCTGCCCGAGGTCGTGGGCAGGTAGAAGAACGTCTCCCCGTCGCCGGCGGCCTCGACCGGCTCGGCGGGGGTGGGAGCCGGGGCGGTGACGACGAGGTCCGGGCGAGCGTCGGCCAGCACCGCGGCCCGCTCGGTGGGCGTCCAGGACGGCTCGATCACCAGGGACGCGGCGCCCAGCAGGTCCGCGCCGAGGAACCACGGCAGCACGTCCGGCACGTCGAGCGCGACCCGCGAGCCTTCGCCGATCCCGCGGCCGGCCAGCCACCGCGCCGCGCCGTACGCCCGTTCGTCCGGCACCACCGTCACTCGCTCCGGGACGCCGATCCCACCAGCTTGCCGGGCAGCGCGCGGTGCACGACGGCGCCGATCAGGGCGACCGCGACGACCTTGGCCGCGTCGCCGGGCAGGAACACCAGCGACTGCACGGCGGCGGCACCCAGGTCGCCGGTGTAGACGCCGAGGTAGGTGATGCCGAAGACGTAGTCGACGACCAGACCGGCCGCGGCGGCGAGCAGCAGCACCGGCAGGTTGGCCCGCTTCAGCCGCGCCACGATCAGCCCCACCACCAGCGCCGACGGGATCCAGCCGATCAGGAACCCGCCGCTGGGGCCGATGAAGGGCGCGATCCCGCCGCGGCCGCCGGACAGCAGGGGCAGGCCGATCGCGGTCAGCGCGAGGAACAGCACGACCGACGCGGTGCCGCGGCGCGCGCCGAGCACGCATCCGGCCAGCAGCGGGCCGGCGTTCTGCAGCACAATGGGCACACCGGAGCCGCCGACGTAGAGGCCCGGGAACAGCCCGAGCACGGCGATGAACGCGGCGAAGACGACGGTGCGGGCGAGGTCACCGGCGGGAAGGGTGGGGCGTGGCACGCGGGAACGGTAACCCGTGGCTCGCCGCGGTGGGAAAGACGCAGGTCACATTCAGCTGTGGTCGAGCCGGTGGAACACGATTTCCCGCACGAACAGCAGCACCGCGGCGGCCACCGGGATGGCCACGAGCGCGCCGACGATGCCCAGCAGCACCCCGCCGAGCACCACCGCGACGACCGTGACCAGCGCGGGCACGTCCACGAACCGGCCGATGATCTTCGGCGTCAGCAGGTAGTCCTCGACGAACCGGTAGACGATGAAGAACCCGACCGTGGCCAGGCACACCGGCCAGGACACGGTCAGCGCGGTCAGGCTCACCACGACCCCGGCGATGATCGCGCCGATCACCGGGATCAGGTCGAGCACCGCGAGCAGCAGCGCCAGCAGCACCGGGTACGGGATGCCGAAGATCGTGAACCAGATGAACCCCAGCACCCCGGCGATGATCGAGATGACGACGTTGCCCAGCACGTACGAGCCGACCTTGGCGAAGATCTGGTCGCCGATGAGGATCGCGCGCGGGCGGCGGGTGTGCGGCACGAACCGGTAGATCGTGGCGCGCAGCCGCGGGAAGTCGGCGAGGAAGTAGATCGTCAGGACGAGCACGATCAGCGTGTCGGTGAGCGTGCCCAGCACCGCGCGCCCGCTGCCGAGCAGGCCGCTGACCAGGGCCGGGTTGGGGTCGCTGAACGTGCTCTGGAGCCGTTGCTGCAGGTCGAACCGCGCGCTGACCTGGCCGAGCCACGAGCTGCGGTCGCCCAGCCGCGCCAGGTACTCCGGCACCTGGTCGATGAACCGGACGGCCTGCTCGACCAGGGGCGGGATCAGCGCGGCGAAGAACCCGGCGGCCAGGCCCAGCCCGCCGACCACGATCACCGTGACCGCCAGCGGCCGCGGCAGGCCGTGCCGGACGAGCCAGGACGCGACGGGTTCCAGTCCGATCGCCGCGAACAGCGCGACGCCGATGAGCACGAGCGTGCCGCTGGCGATGAACAGGAACCAGACCGCGCCGGCGGTGACCGCCGCCCCGGCGGCCGCGGCCATGCCCACGAAGAACGGCGAGCGCTTGTTCATCGGCTTGCCGGGCGGGCCGAGCGGGCGCTCCTCGCTGCTGATGCGCTCGGCGACGGCCTCGGCGTCGGCGACCGGGCCGGTGATGGCGTCACGGGGCTGGCCGACCAGGTCGTCCGGCCCCTCGGAATCCGCAGCTGACGCCGCCACGCTGGGCGAGTAACCGGCGGAGGGGGTGGCGAAACCGGGCTGGTTTTCCTGGCGATTGACATCTAACATGTCAGTTGTGGAACGAGTCCGGCGCACGTTGCTGCGGGAAACCGCGCACCAGGTCATCCGGGACGCGATCGTGCGCGGCGATCTCGCCCCGGGCAGCGTGGTGCGCGACGCCGACCTGGGCGAGGTCCTGGCCCGGTCGCGGGCGCCGGTGCGCGACGCACTGGCCCGGCTCGCCGACGAGGGGCTGATCGAGACCAAACCGCAGAGCCACACCCGGGTCACCCCCCTGCTGTCCCGGGACGTCCGCGACGCGGCGGCCGTGGTGCGGGCGATGCACGAACTGGCCGCGCGCACGGCGGTCCCCCGGCTGACCGACGCCGACTGCGACGCGATGGCGGCCGCGAACGACCGCTTCGCCGCCGCGGCCCGCGCCGGAGACGTCGACGGGGCCCTGCGCGCGGACGACGACCTGCACGACGTGCTGGTGCGTGCCTGCGGCAACCGCGCGGTCGCCGCGACGATCGACCGCTACACGCCACTGATCCGCCGCCTGGAGCGGATCCGCTTCGCCGAGGGGGCCGGGCACCAGTCGGCGGAGCTGCACGAGCGGCTCATCGCGACCTGCCGCGTCCGCGACACGGCCGCGGCCACCGAGGTGACCACCGAGATCTGGCGGGAACTGGAAGACCTCGCCGACTGACCCCGCCCGCGAGTCCCACACTCCGGCGCGCGAGTCCCACCTTCCCGCGCGCGAGTCCCACCGTCCCGCGCGCGAGTCCCACCTTCCCGCCCGCGAGTCCCACCTTCCCGCCCGCGAACCCTGCGCGAACGCCCCCACGAGAACGGAGCCCCCATGTCCCTCGCCGACTTCGAGCGTTATCCCCTGCTCTTCGGGCCCTCGCCGGTGCACCGGCTGGACCGGCTCACCGCCCACCTCGGCGGCGCCGAGATCTGGGCCAAGCGCGAGGACTGCAACTCCGGCATCGCGTTCGGCGGGAACAAGACCCGCAAGCTGGAGTACCTCGTCGCGGACGCCATCGCCCAGGGCTGCGACACCCTGGTCTCCATCGGCGGCGTCCAGTCCAACCACACCCGGCAGGTCCCGGCCGTCGCGGCACGGGCCGGGCTGAAGTGCGTCCTGGTGCAGGAGAGCTGGGTCGACTGGCCGGACGCCGTCTACGACAAGGTGGGCAACATCCTGATCAGCCGCCTGGCCGGCGCCGACGTGCGGCTGGTCAAGGCCGGCTTCGGCATCGGCGTCAAGGAGAGCTGGGAGCAGGCCCTGGAGGAGATCCGCGAACGCGGCGGCAAGCCCTACGCGATCCCGGCCGGCGCGTCCGACCACCGCCTGGGCGGGCTCGGCTTCGCCCGGTCGGCCGCCGAGGTCGCCGAGCAGGAACGCGAGCTGGGCGTGCACTTCGACACGATCATCGTCTGCTCGGTCACCGGCTCCACCCAGGCCGGGATGATCGCCGGGTTCGCCGCCCTGGACGAGGACCGGCCGCGCCGCGTCCTCGGCATCGACGGCTCCGCCAAACCGGACGAGACCCGCGACCAGATCGCCCGGATCGCCCGCAACACCGCCGGACTGCTCGGCGTCGAGCGCGAACCGGAGGTCGAACTCGACGAGCGCTACCACGCCGGCATCTACGGCATCCCCGACGAGCAGACCCTCGACGCGATGAAGCTCGCCGCCCGCACCGAGGGCATGGTCACCGACCCGGTGTACGAGGGCAAGTCGATGGCCGGGCTCATCGACCTGGTGTCGCGCAAGGAGATCCCGGCCGGCTCGACCGTGCTGTACGCGCACCTCGGCGGCCAGCCCGCGCTCAACGGCTACAGCGCGCTGTTCAGCTGACCGGCGCGAGTCCCACGCTCCGGAACGCGGGTCGCCCAGTCACTGAACTGGCGATTGGGCGACCCGGGCGCCTGAAGGCGGAACTCGAGGCCCTGAACGTGGGACTCGCGCGACTGAACGTGGGACTCGCGGGGTCAGCGCTCGGTGCTGAACGCGGAGTCGAAGGCGGCGGCGGGCTTGTCCCACAGCAGGTTCCGGACGAACCCGACCGCCTCCTCGGCGCCGCGCAACCGGTCCATGCCGGCGTCCTCCCACTCCACCGAGATCGGCCCGCGGTAGCCGATCGAGTTGAGCGCCCGGAAGCACTCCTCCCACGGCACGTCACCGTGCCCGGTGGACACGAAGTCCCACCCGCGCCGCGCATCGGCCCACGCCAGGTGCGACCCGAGCCGCCCGTTGCGGCCGTCGAACCGCTTCTTCGTGTCCTTGCAGTCGACGTGGTAGATCCGGTCGGCGAAGTCCAGGATGAACCCGACCGGATCGAGGTCCTGCCACACGAAGTGCGACGGGTCCCAGTTCAGCCCGAACGCCGCCCGGTTGCCCACCGCGTCCAGGGCCCGGCGAGTCGTCCAGTAGTCGTAGGCGATCTCCGACGGGTGCACCTCGTGCGCGAACCGCACCCCCACCTCGTCGAACACGTCCAGGATCGGGTTCCAGCGCTCGGCGAAGTCGGCGTACCCGTCGTCGATCACGTCCTGCGACACCGGCGGGAACATCGCCACGTACTTCCAGATCTTCGACCCGGTGAAGCCGACGACGGTGTCCACGCCGAGCTTCGCCGCGGCCCGGGCGGTGTCGGCCATCCCGGCGGCGGCCCGCTGACGCACGCCCTCCGGCTCGCCGTCGCCCCAGACGCGGGGCGGCAGGATGTTGCGGTGCCGCTCGTCGATCGGGTCGTCGCACACCGCCTGCCCGACCAGGTGGTTCGAGATCGCCCACACCTTCAGGCCATGGGACTCCAGGATCTTGTGCCGTCCCGCGACGTAGTCGTCCTCGGCGAGCGCCCGGTCGACCTCGAAGTGGTCGCCGCTGCAGGCGATCTCCAGCCCGTCGTAGCCCCACTGCGAGGCGAGCCGGCACACCTCCTCGAAGGGCAGATCGGCCCACTGGCCGGTGAACAACGTGACCGGACGGCTCATCGCCGGCTCCCTTCCGTCGTCTTCAGTCCTTGCACGCTCAGCAGCAGGTCGCGGACCTCGGTGGCGGCCAGCCGTGCCCGCTCCGGCACGTCCGCGTCCCCGCACAGCAGCACCGGCCCGTCGTCCGGCGAGTCCGGCAGTCGCCCGTGCGAGCCGCGCACCGGCGCCGGGTCCAGCGGCGTGGTCTTCATCGCGTACCGCAGGCCGGCCTTCTTGCGCACCAGGTTCAGCCCGGCCTTGGCCTTGACCAGCGGATCGGCCGGGTCGAAGAACAGCTCGGCCGGGTCGTACCCGGGCTTGCGGTGGATCTCCACGCCACGCGCGAAGTCCGGCGCGCGGTCGTCGTCGAGCCAGTAGTAGTAGGTGAACCACGCGTCCGGCTCCGCGGTCACCACGAACTCACCGGCACGCGGGTGGTCGATGCCGTAGCGGGACTGGGCCTGCCGGTCCAGCACTTCGTCCACACCGGACAGTTCCCCCAGCAGGCCGCGCACCCGCGGCAGGTCCGCTTCGTCGGCCACGTAGACGTGGGCGACCTGGTGGTCGGCGACGGCGAAGGCCCGCGACGTCCACGGGTCCAGGTACTCCATGCCGTCCTGCGTGTAGACCTCGAGCAGGCCCTCGCGGCGCAGCAGCCGGTTGACGTCCACCGGCCGGTGCGCGTTGGTGATGCCGTACTCCGACAACGCCACCACCCCGACACCGTCGGCGCGGGCCTGGTCCAGCAGCGGCGCCACGGACGCGTCGACCGCGCGTGCCGCCGCGATGGCCTGCGGCGAGTCCGGGCCGAACCGCTGCAGGTCGTAGTCCAGGTGCGGCAGGTAGGCCAGGGTCAGCTCCGGCCGGTCCTCCCGCAGGATCGCCGAGGTCGCCCCGACGATCCAGTCGGTGGAGGCGATCGACGCGGTCGGGCCCCAGTACTGGAACAGCGGGAACTCGCCCAGCCGCGAAGTGAGCCGGTCGTGCAGCTCCGGCGGGCGCGTGTAGCAGTCCGGCGCCTTCTTCCCGTCGGCGTAGTAGATCGGCCGGGGGGTCACGGTGAAGTCCGTGGTCGCGCCCATCGCGTACCACCAGCACACGTTCGCCGCGCGGTACCCGGGGTGCACCGCCCGCGCGGTCTCCCACAGCTTCTCGCCCTCGACCAGCTTGTTGTGCTGGCGCCACAGGAAGACCTCGCCCAGCTCGCGGAAGTACCAGCCGTTGCCGACGACGCCGTGCTCGCTGGGCATCCGCCCGGTCAGGAACGTGGACTGGACGCTGCAGGTCACCGCGGGCAGCACGGTGTCCAGCCGCGCCTGCCAGCCCTGCTGCCCCAGCTTCGCCACGTTCGGCATGTGCCTGAGCAGCCGCGGGGTCATCCCCACGACGTCGAGCACCAGGAGCGGTTTCACTTCGTCGCCACCAATCCCGCGGCGAAGGACAGCTCCGCCGCGATCCCGCCGATGAGGTCCTGGCGGTGCGCCTCCGGCAGCACCGTCCAGGTGTAGGTTTCCACTTCCAGGTGCGCCGGTTTCGGCGGCAGCGCGGCGAGGGCCTGGGCCAGCACCTCGGTGGTCGAGGACAGCGGCGCCGCCGGGGTCGCGTGCAGCGGCACGTGGAAGTGCACGCGCCACGGCCCCTCCCCCGGCAGGTCCGCGAACGCCTCGCCCAGGTCGTCGGCCTTGCGGACGCCGCCGCCCGCCGACTCCCGGGTCTGGTGCAGGTACCGCGGCTCGTCGAACGCCGCCAGGGCCTCGCGCGCCGCCGGGTCCCGCGGGTCCGGCACGTGCAGCGCGGCCGACATCTGGACCTTCACCACGTCCAGCCCGGCCGCGCCGATCTCGGCGACCGCCCCGGCCGGGTCGGCGAAGGACACCGCGAGGTGGCAGGTGTCCAGGCACAGGCCGACGTGGGCCGGATCGACGCGCCCGGCCAGCCAGGACACGGCGTCGTGCACGGTGTCCAGGATGCAGCCGGGTTCCGGCTCGACGGCGAGCCGGATCGTCCGCTCCTGAGCCCGCAGCCCGGCGGTCACCTCGTCGAGCAACCGCTGGGCCGCCGTGTCGTCCTCCGGCGTCCACGGTTCCCGCCAGCCCAGCGGCAGGGTCGAGATGCTGCCGTACTCCGCGTCGTCGGGCAGCAGCGCGGACAGCACGGCCGCGCAGTTCAGCGTGTACTCCGCGCGTGCCCGGTCGGTCCACCGTGGGTGGTAGACCTTCTGCTTGACGACCGGGTCGTGAAACCCGCCGTACGGGAAGGCGTTGAGCGTCACCACTTCCAGGCCGCGCGCGTCCAGCTCGGCGCGCAACCGCTTGCGCTCGCCCGCGTCCGCGGCCAGCGCCGACGCGACGTCGGCGGCCAGCCACAGCCCGAGCCCGAGCCGGTCCGCGCCGAGCCGCTCGCGCACCGGCAGGGCGTAGGAGTCGAGCTGGCCGAGGACCCCGTGCAGGTCCTCGGCCGGATGGACGTTGGTGCAGTAGGACAGGGGCGTCACGCGACCGCCTCGTCCCGCCCGCCGCGCAGCACCGAGTTGCCCTCGAAGGTCTCCTTGGCCGCGCTGAAGCCAGGCAGCTCGTCGAGCACCAGCCGGCCGCTCTGGCCGTAGAAGGCGACCGGGTTGGCCCACAGCACTTTGTCCACATCGGACTCGGCGAACCCGCCGCCGAGCATCGCCAGCCCGGTCTTGTGCACCTTGAGCGGGTCCGAGCGGCCCCAGTCGGCGGCGGAGTTGACCAGCATCTTCTCCGTGCCGTACTCGCGCAGGATCGCGACCATGCGCTGCTCGTCCATCTTGGTGTCCGGGTAGATGGAAAAGCCCATCCAGGCGCCGGACTCCTTGACCAGGCCCACGGTGACCTCGTTGAGGTGGTCGACCACGACCCGCGCCGGGGCGATGCCGGACTCGGCGACCACCGCGAGCGTGCGCTTGGTGCCTTCCAGCTTGTCGCGGTGCGGGGTGTGCACCAGCACCGGCAGGTCGTGTTCCTTCGCCAGTTCCAGCTGGCGGGCGAAGGCGGCGTCCTCGGCCGGGGTCATCGAGTCGTAGCCGACCTCGCCGACCGCGACCACGCCGTCCTTGGCGAGGTAACGCGGCAGCACGTCGAGCACCGGCGTGCAGCGCGGGTCGTTGGCCTCCTTGGGGTTGAGCGCGATCGTGCAGTGGTGGCGGATGCCGAACTGGGCGGCGCGGAAGCGTTCCCAGCCGATCAGGCCGTCGAAGTAGTCGGTGAACGACGACACACCGGTGCGCGGCTGGCCGAGCCAGAACGCGGGCTCGACCAGGGCCCGCACGCCGGCGGCGTACATGGCCTCGTAGTCGTCGGTGGTGCGGGAGGTCATGTGGATGTGCGGATCGAACAGGCGCATCAGGGTGTCTCTTCCAGGAAGCGGAGGGCGTCGGCGGGAACCGGGCGGCCGGCTGCCCGCCGCTCCCCCGCGTAGTCGGTGATCATGCGGCGCAGCTCGTCGTCGGCCCGCCGGTCCAGCTCGGCGACGGCGGCGAGCGGGATGCCGGTGAACAGGCATTTGAGCACGCCGTGGCGCCAGCCGTGCTGGTCCAGGTGACGGGCGGCGAACGGACCGAGCGCGGCGGCGATCAGGCCGGTGTCGTTGCTGCGCAGGGCGTCGCGGACGAGGTCGAGACCGGCGGCGACGGCCTTGTCGCCGACCGCGGCCAGCGCCCGCAGCACGCCCCGCCGCTCGGCGCCGTCGCCGTAGCGGTAGAGGTCGGCCAGCTCCGCGGCGAAGTCGTCCGCGGGCAGGGCGGCCGCCAGTGTTTGCAGCAGCCGCGTGCGCGCGAGGTCGTCGGCCGTGCCGTGGACCAGGCCGTCCGGATCGGTGTCCGGGTGCAGCGGCCCGCGCCCGACGTGCCGTCCGGCGGCCGGGAACAGGGTCGCCACCGCGGCCGGATCGGTCGCGATCCGGCGCTGCGCCTCGCCGAGCCACGACTGGTCCAGCCGCGCCGCCCGCAACGCGGTCAGCGCGGCACGGGCGACCTGCGGCGCGGCGTGGCTGTGCCGGGGCAGCTCGACGGCGGCGACCCCGGTGTAGCCGATCTCGTCCAGCGCGGCGAGCGTGGCCGGCAGGTCCAGCTCGCCGTCGCCGAACTCGAGGTGCTCGTGCACGCCCGGCCGCATGTCGTCCAGCTGCACGTTGACCAGCAGCCCCTTGGCCTGCCGGATGCAGGCGGCCGCGGCGGTCGGCTCGACGGCCACGCAGTGCCCGACGTCGAGGGTGATCCCGAGCAGCTCGGGTTCGCCCAGCTCGGTGCGCAGCCGCAGCGCGTCCGACAGGGTCTCCACCAGCATCCCGGGTTCCGGTTCCAGGCCGAGGCGGACACCGCGCCGGTCCGCCTCGGCCAGCACCGCGGGCATCCGCGACCGCAGCCGCTCCCACGCCGTCGCGCTGTCCACTGTGGACACCCCGGACCAGAACGACACGCAGTCGGCACCCAGGCCCTCGGCGACCCGGATCGCCCGGGCCAGGAAGTCCAGGCGCCGGTCCGCGTTCTCGCTGACCAGGGTCGGTTCGTGCTTGTGCCACGGGTCGAGCAGGAACCGCGCGCCGGTCTCCACGACGCACCGCAGGCCCAGCGCGCCCAGCCGGGCCGCGACCCGGTCCACCCGCGTGGCCAGGTCGCCGGCGTACGGGTCGAGGTGCTGGTGGTCCAGCGTCAGCGCGACCGAGGTGTAGCCGAGGTCGGCGATGATCGCCAGCGCGTCGTCGAGCCGGTGGTTGGCGAACCCGTTGGTGCCGTAGCCGAGGTGGTAGCCGCTCATGTCGGGCTCACCTTCCGGCCGAGCCGCTTGGCCAGCGGCAGCGCCAGCGCGACCAGGCCGGCGCCCAGCACGCCGCCGCGCCGGGCCGCGAGCGCGGCCTGCAGCGGGACCATGCCGTGGATCCCGGCGGCCGTGGCCGTCCGCACCACCGCCGCGGACGGCTTGCGCACCGCCGCGTACTGCTTGGACCCGACGCTCACGCCGTATCCGGCGGCCGCGGCCAGCGCCGCCACCCGGTGACCGGGCGCACCGCCGCGGCCGGACACCGCGGCGGCCGCGGACGCCGAGGTCAGCGCGACGGCCCCGGCCGCCCGCGCCGGGGAACCGCCGTGCACCTCACCGGCCGACAACGCCGTCACGCCGAGCGTGTGCCCGCCCAGCACCGCAGCCGGGACCACCGCCTTCGCCGCACCCGAGCCACCCGCGCCGAGCAGCACGTCCAGCGACCGGCACACCGCCATCGACACCGCCGCGAGCGGGGTCTTCTTCAGCACGGTGTCGTAGGCCCACACCGCCGCCGCCAGCGGCGCGGCGACCTTGAGGGCGTCCCGGCCACCCGCCAGCGCGGACAACCCGAGACCCGCCCCGGTCAGCCCGGCCGCGATCCCGAGCGCCCGGTTCGGGCTGACCCGGCCGGACGGGATCGGCCGCTCCGGGCGCTCGACCGCGTCCAGGTCCCGGTCGGCCCAGTCGTTGAGCGCCATGCCCGACCAGTAGAAGGCCACCGAGGCCAGCGGCAGCGCGAGCCGCCGTCCCCGCAACGGACGACCGGCCGCAGCGGCGCCCGCGACGGTGTCGCCGAGGACGCTCAGCGCGGCCGGGGCCCGGACCAGCTGCACGTAGGGGTTCACTGCTGCCGCCCCAGCGACGACGCCCACTCGGCCAGGATCCGCGCCTGCTCGGCGAACCGGTGCTCGCCGGTGCCCACCGGGTCCTTGAAGAAGAACGCCAGCTGGCCCAGCGGCCCGGACTCGCCGGCCCGGTACGCGGCCGCGGTCAGCCGCGCCAGGTCCAGCACCAGCGGCGCGGCCAGGGCCGAGTCGTAGCCGGTCCAGGTGAACTGCAGGGTCATCCGCGCGCCCAGGAAGCCCTCGAACGACACGTGGTCCCACGCCGTCTTCTGCTCGCCCAGGTCCGGCACGTGGTCGATGTGCAGCGGCGCGGTCACGTCGTCACCGAGCAGCGCCGCCAGGCCGCGGGCCTTGGACTCCAGCTTCCCGGCCGCCTTCACCGGGTCGGCCAGGGTCGCGCCGTCCCCGCCGCCGAGCAGGTTCGTGCCCGACCACGAGCGCACCTTGAGCGCCCGGGCCGCGAACATCGGCGCGAGCACCGAGCGCAGCAGCGTCTCACCGGTCTTGCCGTCCGATCCGGCGTAGGGCAGACCCTGCCGCCGGGCGAATTCCACCAGCGCGGGCAACCGGATGCCCGTCGACGGCGTGAAGTCCACGAAGGGGCACCCCGCCGACACCGCCGTGTACGCCGCCAGGGAGCTGCCGGGCAGCACCTCCCGGCCCGGCTCGTCCAGCACCAGCAGCAGCGCGTCGAGGTCGTGGTGCTCCGGCGCGTCCACGGTTGGGGGTTCCGTGGACGAGACGTTGATCACCACGACGGCCGACAGGCCGTGCCGGGTGCGGAACTCGCGCAGGTCGTCGGCCAGCCGCGCGGCGATCTCGGCCTGCGTGCGCCCGGCGGGCACCGGGCGCAGGTCGGCCTCGACGGCACGCAGGCCGTCGCGGATGGCCGGCAGCAGGCCGGCCGGGAGCGGCCCGCCGGCGGTGAGCTGCTCCGCCTTCTTCTCCAGTGGCGTGTCCACCAGGTCGTGCCCGCCGACGACGAGCTCGTCCCAGCCCGGGAGCACCCCGGGCGCCACGTCGAGCCGCTCGGTCACGCAGCCGTCCGGCCCGGCGAGGCCGGACCGCATCGCGAGCAGCCCGCTGATCGCCGTCGTGGCCACCGAGCCACGCGCGCCGACCAGCCACAATCCAGTTCTCTCAGGCATCGATCACCCTTTCGGTCGACATTGATACGCCGACCCAGGACGTTCCGTTGCCCGCGCTCTCCTCCACCGCGTGCAGCACCCGCTGGACCTGGAGGCCGTCGGCGAAGGACGGCTCGGGGTCGCGCTGCTCGCCGATGGCGGTGAGGAAGTCGGCGATCTCGTGGGTGAAGGTGTGCTCGTAGCCCAGCAGGTGTCCGGGCGGCCACCACGCCCCGACGTAGGGGTGGTCCGGCTCGGTCACCAGGATCCGCCGGAACCCCGCCTCGGCCGGGTCGTCGTCGCCGTCGTAGAACGACAGCTCGTTCATCGACTCGAAGTCGAAGGCCAGGCTGCCACGCGACCCGTTGATCTCCAGCCGCAGCGCGTTCTTGCGGCCCAGCGCGAACCGGGTGGCCTCGAACGTGGCGACCGCGCCGCCGGTGAACCGGGCCAGGAACACCGCGCAGTCGTCCACGTCGACCTCGCCCAGCGCGCTGCCCGGCTCCCCGGACAGCGGCCGCTCCCGCACGAACGTCTCGGTCATCGCCGACACCCCGGTGATCCGGTCGCCGAGGACGAACTGGGCGGTGTCCACCGCGTGCGCGGCGATGTCGCCCAGCGCCCCGGACCCGGCCTTGTCCCGCCGCAGCCGCCAGGTCATCGGCGTGGCCGGGTCGGCCAGCCAGTCCTGCAGGTAGGCGGCCCGCACCTGGCGGATCGTGCCCAGCCTGCCGTCGGCGACCATCCTGCGGGCCAGCGCGATCGCCGGCACCCGCCGGTAGTTGAACCCGACCATCGCCCGCTGCCCGTTGACCGCCGCGCGCTCGGCGGCCGCGGCCATCTCCTCGGCCTCGGCGACCGAGTTCGCCAGGGGTTTCTCGCACAGCACGTGCTTGCCCGCGGCCAGCGCGGCCAGCGCGATCTCGGCGTGCGAGTCCCCGGGCGTGCAGATGTCGACGATGCCGACGTCGTCGCGGGCGACCAGGGTGGCCCAGTCGGTCTCGGTGTCCGGCCAGCCCTGCTTGGCGGCGGCGGCCTTCGTGCGCTCCGGGTCGCGGCCGCCGAGCACGGCCAGCCGCGGCACCAGGGGCACGTCGAAGAACCGGTGGACCGAGCGCCAGGCGTGGGCGTGGACGGCGCCCATGAAGGCGTGCCCGATCATGCCCACGCCGATGGAGGCGCCCACGGGGTCAGGAGTCGAAGGCGACATCGGCATAGGAATCGACGTTCTCCTTGGTCACCACGGCCGAGTAGGTCGTGACGTTCGCGGGGATCTCGTGCTCGGCGAGGTCGCCGATGCCCTTGTCCTGGCCGAGCAGCCGGGCCAGGGCGATCGCCGAGGACGCCATCGACGGGCTGTAGAGGACCGTCGCCTTCATCACGCCGCTGTCGGCCTTGATCAGGTCCATCATGTTGCGCGACCCGGCGCCGCCGACCATGAAGAACTCGCTGCGGCGCGCGTTGTCGATGGCCGCGAGCACGCCGATGCCCTGGTCGTCGTCGTGGTTCCACAGCGCGTCGAGCCTGCTGGCCGACTGGAGCAGGTTCGAGGTCATCTGCTCGCCGCTCTCCGGCGTGAACTGCGCGGACACCCGCGGGCCGACGGCGAACCCGTGCTTGGCGAGCGCGTCCTTGAAGCCCTGGCTGCGTTCCTGGGTCAGCGGCAGCGAGTCGATGCCGGCGACCTCGCCGATCACCGGGTTGCTCACGCCCTTCTTCTTCAGCTCCCCGGCGATGTAGTTGCCGGCGTTGACGCCCATGCGGTAGTTGTCGCCGCCGATCCAGGTGCGGTAGGCCAGCGGGGTGTCGAACACCCGGTCCACGTTGACGACCGGGATGCCGGCGTCCATGGCCTGCTGGCCGGCCTGGGTGAGGGCCTTGCCGTCGAAGGGCAGGATCACCAGGACGTTGACCTTCTGGTTGATCAGGGTCTCGACCTGGGCGATCTGCTGGTTGACGTCGTTGGTGCCCTCGGTGGCGGTGAAGGTGACGTCGGAGAACCGGCCGGCCTGGGCGCGGGCGTTCTTGGTCATCGCCGCCATCCAGCCGTGGTCGGCGGCCGGGGCGGAGAAGCCGATCGTCACGTGCTTGCCGGGCTGGGCGTTCTGGCCCGCGGTGCCGGCGACGGCCTGCGGGGCGGACTGCGGCGACTCGTTGGACGTGCAGGCGGCCAGCAGGGCGCCGGCGCCGACGGCCGCGCCACCGGTGAGGAAGCGGCGGCGGGCGAGGGAGGATGGTCCGGACATGGCGAACTCCAGTGGTCGTCGGGGGTGGTGTTTCCTAAGTGGACTTGCGACTGCGGTTGGTGCGGAACTGCAGCAGAACGGCGAGCACGATGATCGCGCCCTTGGCGATGTTCTGGATGTCGGTGTCGAGGTTGTTGAGCGTGAAGATGTTGCCCAGCACCGTGAAGATCAGGACGCCGATGAGCGTGCCGATCAGGGTGCCGCGGCCGCCGGAGAGCAGCGTGCCGCCGATGACCACCGCGGCGATCGCGTCCAGCTCGTAGTACAGGCCGTTGGTCGAGGCGCCCGAGGTGGTGCGCGCCACGACCATGATCGCCGCGATGCCGCAGCACAGCCCGGCCACGGCGTAGACGAGCGCGGTGTGCCGCTTGACGTTGATGCCGGCCAGGCGCGCGGCCTCGGTGTTGCCGCCGACGGCGAACGTGCGGCGGCCGAACGTGGTGCGGTTGAGCAGGACCCAGCCGACCACGAACACCAGGGCGAACATCCAGATCAGCACCGGGATGCCGAGGAAGTCACCGCGGAAGACGGTCAGGAACCCGGTTTCCCGCACGACCTGGGTCTGCCGTCCGCTGATCCGCTCGGCCAGGCCGCGCGCCGAGGCGTACATCGCGAGCGTGGCGATGAACGGCACCACTCTGCCGTAGGAGACGAGCACGCCGTTGATCAGGCCGCAGCCGACGCCGACCGCCAGCGCGCAGACCACCATCACCACCGGGCCGAACGACTGCGTCGCCAGCGTCGTCGCCCACACGCTGGACAGCGCGACGATCGAGCCGACGGACAGGTCGATCCCGCCGCTGATGATCACGAACGTCATGCCGACGCTCACCACGCCGATCGCGGCCGCCAGCCGCAGCACGGTCGAGAGGTTGCCCTCGGTGAAGAACGCGTCCGGCCGCGTCAGCCACCCCACCAGGCACAGCAGGACGAACACGCCGAACAGCCCGGCCAGCCGGGCGTCCACCGGGAACCGCCCGCGCGCGGCCTTCGGGGCCGGCGGCGCGGCCGGGGGCGGCGGGGCCTGCGTGGCCTCCGGCAACACCGACGAGGAGTCCTTCGTCATGCCGCACTTCCCTCCATCACCAGATTCAGCACGTCTGCTTCGGTCAGCTCGCTCGCGGGGGCCTCGCGGACCACGTGGCCCTCCCGCAGCACGAGCACGCCGGCGCCGAGCCCGAGCACCTCGGGCATCTCGCTGGAGACCAGCACCAGCCCGACCCCGGCCGCGGCCAGCTCGCGGATCAGCCGGTACAGCTCGGCCCGCGCGCCGACGTCCACGCCGCGGGTCGGCTCGTCCAGCAGCAGGATCGAGCAGCCGCGCACCAGCCAGCGCGCGACGACCGCCTTCTGCTGGTTGCCGCCGGAGAGCGTGCCCACCGGGCGGCGCGGGTCCGCCGGGCGCAGGTCCAGCTGCCGCAGGCGCTCGGCCGAGTCCCCGATCTCGCGCGCGCGGTCGGTGAAGCCGAGGCGGCTGTACTCGGGCAGGCTCGCCAGCGTCACGTTGTGCGCGACCGACATCTCCAGCAGCAGCGCCTGGCTCTTGCGTTCCTCCGGCGCCAGGCCGATCCCGGCCTTGACCGCGCTCGGGACGTCACCGGGCTTGAGCCGCCTGCCCTCGACGAAGACCCGGCCGCCGTCCGGTTTGCGGGCGCCGAAGATGGTCTCCAGCAGTTCGCTGCGGCCGGCGCCGACCAGGCCGGCCAGGCCGAGGATCTCGCCGCGGCGCAGGGTGAAGCTGACGTCGGAGAACTCGCCGCGGCGGGTCAGGTTCTCCACGCGCAGCAGCTCGGTCCCGGTGTCCACAGTGGATTCCAGGCGTTCCGGGTAGACGGTCTCCACGCGGCGGCCGGACATCAGCGACACCAGGTGGTCGGTGGTGACGTCGGCGACCTCCAGCCCGGCCGCGACGGTGGCGCCGTCCTTGAGCACGGTGACGCGGTTGCCGATGCGGCGGATCTCCTCGAGCCGGTGCGAGATGTAGACGACGGCCACGCCGTCCGCGGTCAGCTCGGCGACGATGCGGAACAGGTTGTCCACCTCGTCGGAGGCGAGCGCGGCGGTCGGCTCGTCCATCACGATCAGGCGCGCGTCGTGGACCAGGGCCCGGGCCATGGAGACCAGCTGCTGCCCGGCGGCGGACAGTTCGCCGACCTCGCGGTCGGGGTGGATCTCCGGGTGGCCCAGCCGCGCCAGCAGCTCGCCGGCCTTCGCGCGGGCCTGCCGGTCGCGGGTGAACCCGGCCTGGGCGGGCTCGTGGCCGAGGAAGATGTTGTCGGCCACCGACAGCGCGGGGATGAGGTCGAGCTCCTGGTACATGGTGGCGATCCCGCGGCGCAGGGCCGCGACCGGGGAGGACAGCGTGACCGGTTCGCCCTGCCAGCGGATCTCGCCGGAGTCCGGCTGGTGCGCCCCGGCGAGGACCTTGATCAGGGTCGATTTGCCGGCGCCGTTCTGGCCGAGCAGGCAGTGCACCTCCCCCGCCCGCACCGACAGCTCGACACCGTCCAGCGCCCGGACACCCGGGAACGTCTTGACGATGCCGCGCATGGACAACAGGTCTTCGGTCATCACGCCTCCACGCTCACCGGGGCGCCGGCCGCGACCAGCGTCGGATCGTCCAGCAGGGGCCGGATCGCGGCCTGCGCCGCGCCGGTGCCGACCGCGGTGAACCCGAGCCGGGACGCCACGATGCGGGGGCCGCCGGTCTCGGCGGTCACCGAGCGGGCGGCCAGTTCGGCGCGGATCGGCTCGGCGAGCCAGTCGCGCAGCGGCGCGAAGTAGCCGCCGAGGACGACGATCCGCGGGTCGAGCAGGTCGGCCAGGACCGCGATGCCGTGGCCGAGGCCGGCGCCGAGCTGGGTGAGCGCGTCGAGGACGCGGCGGTCACCCTGCTGGGCGCGCTGGCGCACGATCGCGGTGCGCTGGGCCAGGTCGAGGGACGGGTCGTGGACCAGGTCCCGCGGAGTGGCCAGCGAGTGCAGGAACGCGTCGATCCCGACGGCGGTCTGCCAGCAGCCGCGGCGGCCGCACACGCAGGGGCGGCCGGCGGGTTCCAGCGACAGGTGCCCGACCTCGCCGGCCGCGCCGCCGATCAGCCGGCCGCCGGTGATCAGCCCCGCGCCGACGCCCACGCCGCCGAGGAGGTACACGACGTCGTGGCAGCCGCGGGCGGCCCCGCTGTCGGCCTCGGCCAGCGCGGCCAGGTTGGCGTTGTTGCCGACGACGACGCGATCGAGCGGGAAGCCGGTGCGGGCGGCGAGCCCGTCGGCGAGGGCGAGGTCGCGCCACCGCAGGCCCGGCGCGAGGCGGACGGTGCCCGCGGGGTCGACGAGCCCGGGCACGGCCACCGCGATGCCCGCGACCTGGTCCACTTCGGACACCGCGGCGAGCACGAGGGCGGCCAGTTCGTCGAGGGTGCGCTCCGGCCCGAGGGCGCGGACGTCGCAGGTGACGCGGCGGCGGGCGGCGGCGGTGCCGGACAGGTCGAGGACCGTGCTGCCGAGGTGGTCCTCGGCGACCTCCAGCCCGATGCCCCAGTTGCCGCGCGGCCGCAGCTCGACGAGCTGGCCCGGCCTGCCCTGGCCGCCCTCGTGACGGCCGCCTGCCTGGACCAGCTCGCGGACCTCCAGTTCGGCGACCAGGCCGGAGACGGTGGCCTTGCTCAGGCCGCTCAGGGCCGCCAGCTGCGCGCGGGACAGGCCCCCGTGCCGGCGCAGGAGCCGGACCAGCAGAGACAGGTTGGCTCTGCGAACACCGGCGCGGTCCGTCGGCCGGTCGAAAGGATGGGGCACCGGGGACGCTCCACTTCGTCGGGAAACTGGCCGGTCTCAGTGCTGGGTGTCAGTGCTCTGGCGTACGCCGCCTACTCTGACTGGCGGGTACTTCTGCCACAATCCGGCAAAAGGAGTAACAATCAGATCGTTACTTTTGAACCGGACTGCCGAAAGTGTGCTCAAGTTCGGACAAGCGACGCCCGGCGAGGCCGGATCGGTCAGGCCGGCACGCTGAACGCGTGATCGGTGGCCAGCCACGCGGCGCCGATCACGCCCGCCTGGTCACCCAGCTCCGACAACACGATCGGCAGGTTCCCGGTGGCCAGCGGCAGCGACCGCCGGTACACCGACGACCGCACCTCGGCCAGCAGGGTGTGCCCGAGCCGGGACACCCCGCCGCCGATCACGACCATCCCGGGGTTCAGGAAGCTCACCAGCGACGCGATCACCTGCCCCAGCCGCCGCCCGCCCTCGCGCACCAGCGTCACCGCCGCGAAGTCGCCGGCCTGCGCCGCCTCGGCCACCTCCCGCGCGGTCAGCGCCGGACGGCTTTCCAGCAACGCCGCCAGATACGGGGACCGCCCGCTGCGCGCCAGCGTCAGCGCGTCCCGGGCCAGCGCCGCCCCGCCGAAGTAGGCCTCCAGGCAGCCGACCTCGCCGCAGGCGCACGCCGGCCCGTAGTCGTCGAGCTTGATGTGCCCGATGTCGCCCGCGGTGCCGGCCACGCCGCGGTACACGCGGCCCGCGACGACGATCCCGCCGCCGATACCGGTCCCGACCTTCACGAAGATCAGGTCGTCCAGCGACCGGGCCACCCCGGCGTGCCGCTCCCCCAGCGCCATCACGTTCACGTCGTTGTCGACCGTCACCGCGCAACCCCAGTGCCCGGCCAGCCGGTCGCGCACCGGGAACCGGTCCCAGCCCGGCATGATCGGCGGCGCCACCGGCATCCCGTCCCGGAAGCTCACCGGCCCGGGCAGCCCCATCCCGGCCCCGGCGAGCCGCCCGGGGGCGTCCTGCAGCACCTTCGCCGCCAGCTGCTCCACCCGGTCCAGCACCGGCACCGGGCCCTGCCGCACGTCGCAGTCCTCGACCGCCCGCGCGAGCACCTCGCACCGCCCGTCGGTCACCGCCACGGCCACCGACGTCGCGCCGACGTCCACGCCGAGAAAGCGCACGTCGTCGGCCAGGCGCACCAGCGTCGACCGCCGCCCGCCGCGGCTGGCCGCCGGGCCGCCGGATTCGACGAGCCCGCCTTCGGCCAGCCGGGTGATCTCCGCCGCCAGCCGGGCCCGCGGCACCCCGAGCCGTTCACCCAGTTCGACCCGCGCCATCGGGCCCTCGTCCCGCAGCAGGGCGAGCAGCCCGGCCTGCTCGCGGGTCTCGGCCGACGGGGGAAAACCGCTGGTGGTCATGGGGGCACCAGCCTCCTCGCTGCTCGCGCGTGCCCCGACTGTAGACCCGTTCCCGCCTCTTTTGAGCAGACGCGGCCGAACTTTGTTCCGGAAAGTCCGAAACTCTGGACACTTTCAGCGGAAGTTGCCTACGTTACCGGCGCACGTGACAAGGGGGTCGGTTCACACTCGGCTGAAGGAGAAATCCGTGTCCCACTCGTCGTTCGACCGCCGCGGTTTCCTGCGCACCGCGGCGGGGGCGACCGTCGCGGTCAGCGCCGCGGCGCTCGCCGGATCGCTGCCCGCCGCCGCCAGCCAGGGCGGCGGCCGTCTCGTCCCGCAGAACCAGATCGGCATCCAGCTCTACAGCGTCCGCGACAAGGTCTCCCAGCTCGGCTTCCGCGCCGTGTTCGAGGAGCTGTCCCGCATCGGCTACCGCGAGATCGAGTTCGCCGGCTACACCCAGAGCACCTCGATCCTCGGGCGGCAGATCACCGTGCCCGAGATCGCCCAGCTGCTGAAGGACTTCGGGCTCAAGGCGGTCGGCAGTCACGTCGGCCTCAACAACTTCCGCACCAACCTGCAGGCCGAACTGGACAACGCCGAAATCCTCGGCCTGAAGCACATCGGCACCGCCAACGCCCCGACCAACATCAACACCGTGGCCGGCTACCAGGCCGCCGCCGAGGAGTTCAACCGCATCGGCGCCGCGGCCGCCGCGCGCGGCCTGAAGTTCTACCAGCACAACCACGCCGGCGAGTTCGCCTTCGCCACCGACCGTCCCGGCGTCCGGCTCTACGACGTCTTCTTCGACAACACCGATCCCCGGCTGGTCTACCTCGAGATGGACGTGTACTGGGCCTACGTCGGCAAGTACCGCTACCCCGGGTTCGAGCCCGCCGACTACATCACCCGCGCCCCGCACCGCTACCCGTTGCTGCACCTGAAGGACGGCGACGCGAACCCGGCCAACCCCAACGGCTACGACATCGTCGAGTTCGGCGCCGGCGACCTGCCCTACGACCGGTTCCTCAAGCGGGTCAACGGCCGCGGCCGCTACCACGGCATCTGGGAGCAGGACACCGCGCCCAGCACGCAGCCCAACCCGCCCGGCTCGTTCGGCGCGGCGCTGCGCAGCTACCAGGCGCTGGCCGAACTGCGCGGCTGACCCCCTCCCCTCCCCGTCGAAATCCCACCGGAGTGATCTCGCGATGCACCCTGCCCTGAGACGGCTGATCACCGCCGCCGCGGTGACGGCCCTGCCGGTGCTCGGCCTCGCCGTGCCCGCCGCGGCACAGGCCGCGGACCCGGCCCTGGACTGGCACAACTACGAGAAGATCACGCTCACCAAGAACGTGGGCGAACCCATCGACCTGGCCGTGCTGCCGGACAACCGCGTGCTGCACACCGCGCGCAGCGGTGAGGTGCGGCTGACCGACCCGAAGACCGGCGTCACCAAGGTCGTCAGCACGATCCCCGTCTACCAGAACTCGGAGATGGGCCTGCAGACGGTGACGCTCGACCCGGGCTTCGCCGAGAACAACTGGGTCTACCTCTTCTACTCGCCGAAGCTGAACACCCCGCCCGGCTCGGCCCCGAACACGCTGCCCGCCGGCGCGGACGACTCGTACTGGAAGCAGTGGGAGGGCTACGACGTCCTGTCCCGGTTCAAGTGGACCGGCGAGTCGCTGGACCTGAGCACCGAGCAGGAGATCATCCGCATCCCCACCAACCGCGGCCAGTGCTGCCACGTGGCCGGCGACGTCGACTTCGACGCGCAGGGCAACCTGTACCTGTCGACCGGTGGCAACACCCCCGCCTCCGGCCCGAACGTCAACGGCTACACCCCGATCAACGACGCGCCCGGCTACAACCCCGGCCTCGACGAGCGCCGCGGCGCCGGCAACACCAACGACCTGCGCGGCAAGATCCTGCGCATCCACGTCAACGACGACGGCTCCTACACGATCCCCGAGGGCAACCTGTTCGCCCCCGGCACGCCGCTGACGCGGCCGGAGATCTTCGTGATGGGCCTGCGCAACCCGTTCCGGATGACCGTGGACAAAGCGACCGGCGCGGTGATGTGGGGCGACTACGGCCCCGACGCCGGCACCGCCGACCCGAACCGCGGCCCGATGGGCTACGTCGAATGGCAGATCACGACGAAGCCGATGAACTCGGGCTGGCCGTTCTGCACGGCCGACAACTCCCAGCCCTACCGGGACTTCGACTTCGCCACCCTCACCCCGGGCCCGGCGTTCGACTGCGCCGCGCCGGTGAACGACTCGCGCTGGAACACCGGTCTGCGCACGCTGCCGCCGTCCACCCCGGCCACCCTGTGGTACGGCGACAAGGACAGCGACCAGCCGTGGCCCGAGCTGACCGCGTTCCGCTCCAGCGGCGGCCAGGCCCCGATGGGCGGCCCGGTCTACCACTACGACGCGAACAACCCGTCGCCGACGAAGTTCCCGGCCTACTGGGACGGCAAGGCCTTCTTCGGCGAGTTCTCGCAGGACTACGTCGCCGCGTTCACCCTGGCCGGCCCGGACGGCCCGGTGACGAAGCTGGAGAACTTCCTGCCGAACAAGGATCTGTCCACGCTGGGCCAGCCGATCTGGGACAACCCGATGGACCTGGAGTTCGGCCCGGACGGCTCGCTCTACGTCCTGGACTACGGGGACGGCTTCTTCCGGCAGAACCCGGACGCCGGGCTGTACCGGATCGACTTCGCGCAGGGCAACAAGACCCCGACCGCGCGGATGACGGCGACCCCGTCGTCCGGGCAGGCGCCGCTCACGGTGTCCTTCGACGGCAGCACCTCCAGCGACCCCGAGGGTGCGGCGCTGACCTACGAGTGGGACTTCGACGGCAACGGCACCTTCGACGCCACCGGGCCGCGGGCGACCCACACCTACACCGCGAACGGGCAGGTGGAGGCCCGGTTGCGGGTCACCGACCCGGCGGGCAGGCACGGCCTGACCTCCCGGCAGGTCACCATCGGCAACACCGCGCCCACGGTCGGGCTGACCGCCCCGGCGCACGGCGGGTTCTTCGACTGGGGCGACGCGATCCCCTACGCGGTGACCGTCAACGACCCGGAGGACGGCACGACCCCGGTGTGCAGCCGCGTGTCGTGGGCGTTCGGCCTGGGCCACAACCAGCACGGGCACCCGGTCAACAGCGGCACCGGCTGCACCGGCGCCGTGGCCACGCCGACCGACGCCGGGCACGGTGAGACGGAGAACGTCTTCGGCGTGCTCAACGTGACCTACACCGACAACGGCGCGAACGGTGTGCCGCCGGCGACCGGTGAGGCGCAGGCGATCCTGAACCCGAAGCTCATGCAGGGCGAGCACGCCGACGAGTCGAGCGGCGTGACGATCACCGACGACTCCACCGCGTCCGGGCTGCGCGCGATCACCGGTTTCGACGCCGGTGACTGGCTGGCCTACGACCCGGTGAACTTCAGCGGCATCACCGGCGTGCAGACCAAGGCACGCGGCGCCGGCCAGCTGCAGCTGCGGTGGAACGCCGCCGACGCGGCGCCGTTCGCGACGATCGACGTCCCGGCCGGTGCGGGCTGGCGGACGGTGACCACACCGCTGTCCGGGCTGCCCTCGGGCGCCGGCAAGCTGTTCGTCACCTCCAGCGGCGGGGTCGACGTCGACGCCTTCACGTTCCAGGGCGCCGGGGTCGCGGACAAGACGCCGCCCACGGTGTCGGCCGCGCTGACGCCGTCGGCGCCGACCGGGGCGAACGGCTGGTACACGGGCAACGTCACGCTGACCGTGTCCGCCACCGACAACGGCACGGTGGCCAGCAGGCAGTACTCGGTGAACAACGGCGCCACGTGGGCCAACGCGGCCAACCCGGTGACGCTGTCGGCCGAGGGCACCACGACGGTGCTGTACCGGGCGACGGACAACGGCGGCAACGTGTCCGCGCCGGGCACGCTCACGGTCAAGATCGACAAGACCGCGCCCGCGGTGACGATCGGCGGGGTGACCGAGGGGCAGGCCTTCGGTGACGCCGCGGCCCTGACGCCGGTGGTCACCGCGACCGACGCCGCGTCCGGCGTGGGCACGGTCCAGGCCACGGTGGACGGACGGCCGGTCACGCCGGGCACGCCGCTGGAGCTGTGGCGGCTGCCGCTCGGGGCGCACCAGCTGTCGGTGACCGTGACCGACCGGGCCGGGCTCACCACGACCAAGGCCGTGAACTTCACGACCGGGACGTCGTTCGGTGACGTGCGCGCCCTGATCGACCGGTTCCGCGACGCCGGCGGGGTCACCAGGACGGGGGCGATGCAGTTGCACAACGCCCTCGACACGGCCCAGAAGCACGCCGACGCCGGGCGGATCAACGCCGCCCGGGACGCGCTGCGGAACTTCGCAGCCATCACCCAGGACCGCACCAAGGTCCCGGACCGGCTCGCCGCGGAGACTCTCCGTCGCGACGCCACCGCCCTGTCGGGAGCACTGAAGCCCTGACCGGGTGAACGCCAGGGCCACTCTCGGTGCCGGAAGCACCGAGAGTGGCCCTCTGGCAGGATCGGGAGTCATGCGCATCCGTCTGGTTCTCGCGGGCTTCGCGGCGGGCGCGGTGCTCGCCGCCTGCTTCGCACCGGACGAAGACGCGCCCGTCGAGCCGGCCGCGCCGAGCGTGGCGGCCCCGCCGGCGGAGGCGGGGTTCACCGTCGCGGCGACCGGGGACGTGCTGATCCACCCGGCGCTGACCGAACAGGCCGTCGCCGACGGCGGCGGGAAGCGCGACTACCGGCCGCTGCTGGCCGGGATCCGCGACGACATCAGCTCGGCCGATCTGGCGGTGTGCCACCTGGAAACGCCGCTCGCGCCCGAGGAGGGCCCGTTCCAGGGCTACCCGGAGTTCAGCGCACCGCCGGAGATCGCCGACGCGCTGGCCGACACCGGGTACGACGACTGCTCGACCGCGTCGAACCACACGATCGACACCGGCACCGCGGGCGTGAACCGGACGCTGGACGAGCTGGACGAGGCCGGGATCCGGCACACCGGCTCGGCGCGGACGGAGCAGGAGGCGCGCACGCCGCTGGTGCTGGACGTGCGCGGGGCCAAGGTCGGGCACGTGTCCTACACGTTCGGGTTCAACGGCAAGAAGCTGCCCGGCGGCAAGCAGTGGGTGTCGAACACGCTCGACACCGACGCCGTGCTCGCCGAGGCCCGGGCGGCGCGGGCGGCCGGGGCGCAGATGGTGATCGCGAGCCTGCACTGGGGTACGGAGTACCAGCACGAGCCGACGGCCGCGCAGCGGCAGATCGCGCAGCGGGTGCTGTCGGACCCGGCGGTGGACCTGATCATCGGCCACCACACGCACGTGGTTCAGCCGATGGAGAAGATCGGCGGCAAGTGGGTGGCCTACGGGCTGGGCAACTCGATCGCCCGGCACTCCGAGCCCCGCGGGACGACCGAGGAGGGCCTGATCGGGCGGTTCCACTTCACCCGTTCCGGCGCGGGATGGACGGTGGACCGGGCCGAGTACGTGCCGACGGTGATCGACCTGGGCCCCCCGATCCGGTTGCGCACCGCCGACGACCCCGCGCTGGACCGGTCACGCGCCGCGGAGGCGCTGGCGCGCACCGACCAGGTGGTGCTCAGCCGCGGCGCCGCCGCACACGGCCTGACCCGCGGCTGACCGCACCCGTCACGCGAACGCAGAACTCCTCACGCCCGCGAGTCCCACGCTCAGGCGCGTGAGTTCTGCGTTCGGGCGCGTGAGTTCTGCGTTCGGGGACGCGGTCAGGCGGGCTCCGGTGCGGGGCTGGGCACCGGGAAGCGCTCTCCCTCGTCGCTGCCGACCGGCAGCACCGCGCCGCCCTCCGACAGGTACGTGTCGAGGTTCGGGGCGTACCCGGCGACCATCGCCTGCCGCTGGACCGCGCTGGACGCCGCGTACTCGTGCGCGGTCGTGCCCAGGGTCCGCACGTGCGGGCGCATCAGCTTGTAGAACCCGGCGCGCGACTCGTGCGCCTGCCCCAGCGGGTCCGGCTCCGCGGTCGCGAACGCCCCCGGCTCGAACGCGAGCCCGTGCGCGCGCGCCCGCTCGACCATCCACAACAGACTGATGTCGGCCAGCGCGCGGTCCGGGTAGCCGCCGCCGACGTCGGAGTGCACCCCGGCGAACCAGACCTGCTCGACGCGCGTCCGGCCGCTCGACCGCCACAGCGCGGGCCGGAACGGCGGGCGGCGCTCGTCGATCGCGAGCGCCTGGCAGGCCGCGTCGATGCTCGAACTCAGCTCGGTGTCGTGGAACTGCCGCCGCCGGTTCACCAGGTTGACCAGCCGCAGCCCGGACAGCGGGATGCCGAGCGCCCCGACGGTGTCCCACACGCCGAGGAACCGGATCCGGGTCTCGCGCGAGTACGACCGGCGGAACAGCTCCGCGGCCGCCGAGCGCGGATGCGTTTTCGACCCGCGGGCGCGGTAGAGCGCGTACGCCTCGCCGATCCGGTCGTCGTGCTCGGGGCGCAGGATGCCGCAGTTGCGCACCAGCCCGGCGAGGCTGCGCGCGGTGTAGGCGCCGCGGCTGAACCCGAACAGGAACAGCTCGTCCCCCGGCTCGAAGGTGCGGACCAGGAACCGGTAGGCCTCGCGCACGGTGCGGGACAACCCGAACCCGAACGCCCCGCCCCACAGGCGCTCGCCGGGCCGGGTGCCGACGCCGGAGTGGTAGAACATCCGCTGCTCGCGGCCTGCCCCGTCGGACGGCGCGACCGCCAGCGCGACCCGGCACACGTTGGTCGGCGCCGGCTGGTCCGGCGTGTTCCAGGTCCCGTCGCAGCAGATCACCAGCCGCTTGGTCATGTCCCGCTCCCCTCGACGCCCGGATTGTCGCCGATCGAGTGCCGAGGGTTACTGCCCGGTCTTGCTACCAGGCGGTAGCATCGTTCGTCCCATCGGCTGACCTGCACGAACGCGAGGCAGCTTCAGGTTTGGTCCCGGCGCGTCAAGGGGGTGGGAAGTGCCGGACTACCGCAGCGCGCAGGCCCTGGCGGCCGCGCCCCGACAACTCGCGGCCGCCCTGGAGCCGCACACCCGGCCGCTCGCGGAGACGATCGTGCGCGAGGTGCGGCGGGAGGTGCCGGAGTACGCCGGCCCGCCCGGCGGCCGGTTCGCCCGCGCGCTGACCGAGGGCATCGAGGTCGCGGTGCGGCACTGCTTCCGCTGCATCGGCAACCCGCGCCCGGACCACAGCGAGTGGGTGCGGCAGTTCCGGCAGCGCGGGCGGCGCGAGTTCGCCGAGGGCCGCACGCTCGACGCCCTGCAGGCCGCGGTGCGCATCGGCGGCCGGGTCGCCTGGCAGTACCTGACCCCGGTGCTGCGCGACCTCGGCGCCGGCCCGCAGACCCTCACCACCGCGGCGGAGGCGATCTTCGCCTTCGTCGACGAGCTGTCCGCGACCGCGCTCGAAGGTTTCCAGGCGGCGCAGCACCCGCCCGGCTCCGCCCGCGACGAACTGCGCCGCCGGCTGGCCGCCCTGGTCCTGGCCGAGCCGCAGCCCGATCTCACCGGACCCGCCGCGGACGCGGGGTGGCGGCTGCCCGGGGAGGTTTCCGTCATCGCGCTCGCGCACGCCGAGGGCCTGCCCGCCGGCCGCCTCGGCGACGACGTCCTCGCCGGTCCGGACGGCGACCGCCCGTGCCTGATCACCCCGAGCCCGGAGCGGGCACTCGAGATCCTGTCCGGCAATTGGGAAAAACCCGCGCGCGCCGCGGTGTCGCCCCCGGTTCCGCTCGCCCTGGTCGACGCCGCGCACCGGCTGGCCCGCCGCGGCCTGGCGCTGCCCGGGGACGTCGTGTGGTGCGCCGACCACCTCGGCACGCTCTGGTTGCGTTCCCAGGACTTCCTCGCCGAGCGGCTGTCCGCGAAGTACCTGGCGCCGCTGGACGCGGTCAGCGACCGGCAGCGCGCCCGGCTCGGCGAAACCCTGCTCGCCTGGCTGGAAACCCGTGGTGGCGCACCGGAGATCGCGCGCCGTCTGCACGTGCATCCGCAGACCGTGCGGGCGCGGCTGCACCAGTTGCGCGAGCTGTTCGGCGACCGGCTGGACGACGCGGACACGCGGTTCGGCCTGCACCTGGTGCTGCGCAGGCGACTCGGGACCGGGGAGCGGGCTTTGTGAGGCACGCGCGAACCCGGCCCCGGCCGGGTGTCACCCGCTTCGACACTCGTCACCCGAACGGGTGGCGGAGGAATTCGGAGTGTGTCAACGGTTCTTGCCAACGCGGGCCGGGTGATGCCATGTTGGCTCCGCGAGCGGGTCACGATCAGCGTGCCGCCGGCGAAAAACTCCATCCACCGCCAGCGCTGCGGGTTCCCGAGCAGGGGTTGACATGACGATCGATGCCGACGTCCGGCCCGGACGCACCGCGCCGCCGCGGGCGCCGCACCCGCGCCGCCCGCCCGGCGAGGCCCGGGTGCTCGGCCGGGCCAGCGCGCTGTGGGCGTCGCTGCCGCGCGAGCTGACCAAGGTGTTCCGCCCGCACGCCGACGCGCTCACCCGGGTCATCCTGGCCGAGATCCAGCGCGCGGTGCCCGAGTACGCCCGGCCGCTGGAGGGCCCGTTCGGCGAGGTCATCGTGCGCGGCGTGCGGGAGGCGGTCGGGCAGTGCCTGGACAACCTCGGCAACCCGGCGGTGAACCAGGAGAACTGGATCGGCGTGTTCCGGCACCTGGGCCGCATCGAGTACAGCGAGGGCCGCCCGCTGGACCAGATCCAGACGGCCTACCGGGTCGGCGGGCTGGCGGCGTGGCGCTACATCGCCAAGGTCGGCCAGGCGCGCGGCCTGCCGTCGGACCTGCTCTACGTCGGCGCCGAGGCCGTACTGGCCTATGTGGACGAGATTTCCGCGTTGTCGGTGCAGGGCTACCGCGCCGCGCAGGCCCGCGCGGCCGGCACCCGCGCGCGGCAGCGCAGGCAGCTGCTCGGCCTGGTGCTGTCCGAGCCCGCGCCCGCGCCGCAGGCCGTCGAGGGACTGGCCGGCGCCGCCGGGTGGCATGTGCCGGACAAGGTCGTCGCGATGGCCCTGGAGCCGCGCCACGACCAGCACCGGCTGCCGCCGCCCGCGCTGCCCGCCGAGGTCCTCGCGGACCTGGAGAGCCCGCAGCCGTGCCTGCTCGCGGCCGCGCCACCGGAGGATTTGGAGGGGGCGCTGCGCGGCTGGCGGGTCGCGGTCGGGCCGCGGGTGCCCCTGGCGGAGGCCGCCGTGTCGCTGCGCTGGGCGCGCCGCGCGATGGAGCTGAGCGTGCGCGGCATCCTCCCGCGGACCCCGGTGCTGCACGCCGACGACCACCTGGCGACGCTGTGGCTGCTGGCCGACGAGTTCCTGATCGGACAGTTGCGGGAGAGGTGCCTGGCCCCGCTGCACGGGCTGACCGACAAGCAGCGCACCCGGCTCGGGCAGACGCTGCTGGCGTGGCTGCAGTCCAGCGGGAGCGCGCCGGAGATGGCGGAGCGGCTGGGCGTGCACCCGCAGACCGTGCGCTACCGGATGCGCCGGATCGAGGAGCTGTTCGGGGACCGCCTGAACGATCCCGAGCACCGCCTGCGGCTGGAGATCGCGCTGCGGGCCGCGGAACTGCTGACGCCGGACAGGACCTAGACGAGTAATGCGTAACTTGGTCAGTGGTCGTAGGCGGTCAGGGATCGGGTGATGGGTTGGCTTGTGGCGTGGTTGTGCCAGATGGCGGCGGTGAGGGCGAGTAGTCGTTGTGCGATGCGGACACCGACGCCTTCGATGGTGCGTCCGCCGTGCTGTTCCAGGTTCAGTTGGCCTTTGAGGGTGTCGTTGACTGACTCGATGAGCTGGCGGATGGACTTGAGCAGCGGTTCGCCGGGGTGGGGCTGGCGGTTGCGGTAGGAGGGCCGGATCAGCCGGACCCCCCGTTCGGTGAGGTAGCGGTCGAGTTCGCGGGAGACGTAGCCCTTGTCGGCGATGATCAGCAGGCCGGGGCGTTCGGTAAGCAGGTGAGGTTCGTGGTCGCAGATCGCCATGAGTACCTGCCGCTCGTCGATCTTCGGGTCGGCCAGAGCCCAGACGACCGGGAGTCCGGCCGGGGTGCAAATCAGGTGCAGGCGCAGGCCCCAGAACCAGCGGGAGTGCGAGCGGCAGAAGCCGTACTTGGCCCAACCGGCCAGGTCCGAGCGCTTTACGGTGGGCAAGGAGCGGCCACACTCCACCGGGGTCGAGTCGACGATCCAGGTGGCGTCGGTCCACAGGTCGGTGTCCGCCGCCAACCAGCGCATCACCTGTTTGACCAGTGGCAACGCGGCACGCAGGCGACGGTTGTAGCCGGACTGGCCGGGCAAGTACCGGAACGCGCCGGGCATCCGGGCGGGCAGGAACCGCAACCACCGGGCCTCGGAGGTGAACCCCAGCAGTGCCTGGGCCACGGCCAGGGTGACCAACTCGGCGTCGGTCAGTTTCGGTGGCCGGCCCAGCCGACGCCGGCCCGCCAAGCGGTCGTCAATCTTGACGTAGAGTGCGGTGAGAAGGGTGTTCAGGTCTGTCGTCACAAACGGATCTTGAACACCCTTCGCCCGTCTCCAGACACCACCCAGACTTCCGCATTACTCGTCTAGCGGCTACGGAGCCGCCGGGATGCCCGCCAGGTAGGCGTCCCGGCAGGCGCCGCGCGCGGGCTTGCCCGCCACGGTGCGCGGCAGCCAGCCCGGTGAGCCCACGTGCACGTCACGCACCCGCAGCTCGAAGCCGTCCGCGACGGCCTGTTCGATCGCCACCGCGCCGGCGAACGGGCCGTCCGATTCGGCCAGCACCACGACCTCCCCCTCGGCGACCGGGAAGACGATCACCGAGCCCGGCAGCAGCTCGGGCACGACCCGTTCGACCGTCGCCTCCACGGTTTCCGCCTGGATCTCCGCGTCCCCGGCCCGGAACCGGTTCGCCAGGCGCCCGAGGACGGTCAGCTCGCCGCCGGAGAGGAACCCGGCGTCGCCGGTGCGCAGCCACCAGCCCGGCTCGCCCGCCTCGGCGTCGTCGCGCAGCAGGGCGCAGAACGTCTCCGCCGACGCGGCGGGCCGCCGCCAGTACCCGCGCGCGACCGTCGGCCCGGTCACCCAGATCTCCCCCACCACGCCCGCGGGCAGCGAGCGCCGCGTCCGCAGGTCGGCGATCACCACGGAGCGGCCGGGCCGCCCGCTGGACATCGGGCCGTCTCCGACCGACACCAGGCCGGTGGCCTCCAGCAGCCCGTACGCGGCGCGGTGCGCGTCCGGGCGCAGGCCCGACCCGGGCAGCACCGCGCGATACCGCGCCGGTTCGCCCACGTCGAGCAGCGCACGGACGCCGCTGAGGTCCAGCCCCTCGGGCACCGGGCAGCGCGCGAGGAACGAGTTCGCCGCCGCGGTCACCGCGCCTGGGTGGGCCTCGAGCGCGCGCAGCCAGATCTCCGGGCGCTCCCGAACCTCCTCGGGCGGCAGGTGCACCACCGGGCAGCCGGCGAACACCGGCGCGGCCACGGCGAGCGGAAGTCCCAGCTGGCACAGCGGAAGCCAGTTGACGACCACGGCGGCCCGGTCGCCGAGCCGGAGCGCCTCGGCGGTGCGCGCGGCGCTGTCGACGAGACCGGCGTGGGTGAGCACCACCCCGACCGAGTCGGAGGTGTAGCACAGGCAGGCGTCGCCGGCGGGGTCCGGCTCGGCCAGGCCCGACTCCTCGGCGGGCACGGAGTCGATCGCGACGATCCGCCACACCTCGACCCCGGCGGTGTCCAGGAGCGCGCGGACGTCGAGCAGTTTTTCCCCGGTGGTGAGCACGATTTCCGGAGCGGCGTCAGTGATCGTCGCGGTGAGCCAGGCGTCGTCGCGCCCGGGCGCGAAGGCGGGCACCGCGACCAGGCCGGCGCGCAGGGTGGCGAGGAAGCCCACGACCCAGTCGACGCCCTCGTCGGCCAGGATCGCGGCGCGGACGCCGTCGAAGCTGAAGCGCCGCAGCCACGCGGCCACCGCGGTCACGCGCCGGTCGAGTTCGGCCCAGGTGAGCGAGCGGGTGGCGTCGGACACCGCGACGGCGTCCGGTTCCCGGCGGGCCCAGGTCGCGAGAAACTGCGGCAGGGATTGGGTCACGACGGGACCTTAGTGATCTTGCGAATGGGTGTCAAAACTTGTCAGCGCGGTGCCAGCGGAACGAATCGAGACTTGTCATCCGGGTGAGTGCGAAGCGGAAATCCGCAGCTCCACCGGGAATGCCAACTTCCCCGGGAAAACCCCTGCACCCGGTGACAAGTTTTCCGCCGCGCCTTGCCCGGCCATTTTCCGGTCATTAGATTACTCGCCGGTAATCCTTTCCGGCGAACAATCAACGGAGATTTCGATGAATCGGAAGAGCGTTGCGGGCGGATTTCTCTCCGGGTCGGTTCTGGCGGTTTCGGCCGCGGCCGGGCTGCTCGCCGGGGCCGGCACCGGCGCCGCCGGCCCGGCCTCGCTGACCCTGACCTACACCTGCCCGTTCCCGCTGATCGGCAACCAGCAGATCAGCGTCGTGATCAACGCCGACATCCCCGCCACCGCGACCGTGGGCCAGCCGACGCCCGAGTTCGGCATCGAGGCCGTCGCCACCGTGCCGGCGACCGCGACGGCGGGGCTGAACCTGGTCGGCGCCAAGACGGTCGAGGGCACCGCCCAGGCGTCCGCGACGGTCGCCGCCCCGGAGGCGACGCTGCCGGTCACGGTCCCGACGACGATCGCCCCCACCGCGATCCCCGCCTCCGGCGCCTTCGAGGTGACCGCGACCGGCACGACGCCGTCGCTGACGTTCACCCAGGCCGGCCCGGCGACCGTCTCGGTCGGCGACCTGCTGCTGACGCTGCACCCGAAGAAGGCCGACGGCTCCGACACCGGCCTCGGCACGTTCGACTCGCAGTGCACGCAGAACCCCGGCCAGGACAACGTGCTCGCGACCGTGCAGATCACGGAGGCCACCCCGGCCGCGACCGAGCAGCGGACCCGCTGACGCGCGTGCTGTCGCCGGCCCCGCGCGCCCGCGGGGCCGGCGGGGTGTGAAGGAACCCGTGATCGGGTACGCCCGCGGTGTGACACCGCGCAACGACGAGCCACTGGACCTGGGCGCCACGGAGATGTCGCCCGCCGAGGAGAACCGCGTCCGCGCCGAGCACGACCTCGACCGGCCGCGGGTGTTCGACGAGCGCAACGCGGTGGACGACCGCGCGGAAACGCGGTCGACCCTGTTGCCCGAGGAGGAGCACGCCGGCAGCGCCGACCCGGAGGCCCAGGCACGTGAGGTGCTGCGGGACTCCGACCTGCGCACGGAGGTCCCGGAGTCGGCGCCGGACACGATGATCGAGCGGCGCCGCCCGGAGGACACCGCCTGAAGACTGGTTCAACGCCGGCCCGCAGCAGGTGCGCGGAGGGCGCGGCTCAATCCGGCCGCACCCCGGTCACCGGCCCAGCACCGCCCATCCGTGCGGCGGCACCGTCGGCCACGGGGCCTTCCCGTCCGGCGACGAGGAGTCCAGCACCCGCAACCCATAGATGCCCACCGGGAATCGATACGGGTCGTCACCCGTGTTGAGCAACGTCAGGATCTCCTCGTCACCGTCGCGGGAGCGGAACGCCATCGCCCGGTTGGTGAGGTGCTCGACCTCCGTGCGCGCCCGCACCAGCCACGGGTTCCGCCGCCGCAGGCCGATCAGCCTCTGGTGCAGCCGGTACACCGGCCAGCCGTACGGCGCGAGCTGCCCCGCGCCGGCCGGGAACTCGGGGCGGATCTCGTCGTCCCCGCCCTCCCGTTCCTCCTTGACGCCGCGGAAGGCCTGCTCGTCGCCGTAGTACACGCTCGGCACGCCACCCACCGTGAACAGCACGGCCAGCGCGTGCGCCACGTGCCGCTCGTCGGGCAGCCGGCTCGCCAGCCGCGTCACGTCGTGGTTGCCGGTGAAGGTCTGCGGCACGAACGACTCCATCAGCTCGTCGTGCCGCTTGAGCGCCCACGACAGCTCGAAGAAGTTCCCGTCGTGCAGCGAGCTCCAGATCGCCTTCCACAGCTCGTACTGCGTCACCGAGTCCAGGCCGCTGCGCGCGACGTACCCCGCGTAATCGCCGTGCAGCACCTCGCCCACGAACCACGCGTCCGGGAACCGCTGCCGCACCCCGGGCAGCACCGCGGCCCAGAACTCCGGCCGTACCGCGTACGCCGCGTCCAGCCGCCACCCGGACACGCCGCGCCCGAGCCAGTGGCTCATCACCCGGCCCACGTAGTCCGCGACCGCCGGCTGCGTGTGGTCCAGCGCCACCAGGTGCTGGTGCCCCTCGAACACCGCGTGGCCGGAACCCTCGCGCCGGAACCACTCGGGATGCCCGAACTCGCGCGAAACGTGGTTGAAGACACCGTCCAGCACGATCCGCAGGCCGACGCCGTGCGCGGCGGCGACGAACCGGTCGAAATCGGCGTCGTCGCCCAGCCGCGGATCGATCCGGAAGTGGTCGACCGTGTCGTAGCCGTGGGTCCGCGACGCGAACACCGGCCCCAGCAGCAGGCCGGAACAGCCCAGCTCGACGGCGTAGTCGAGCCACGGCTCCAGCCGCGCCAGCCGGTGCTCGGGCCCGCTGCCCTCGGGCAGCGCCGACGGTGGGGCGCCGGTGAAGCCGAGCGGGTACACGTGCCACCAGATCGCGTGATCGGCCCAGCGCGCCATGCGTTCTCCTCGTCTCGTTCGTGTGGCGGCACCCGCCCCGGACCGGGATCCTGAACGGGTGGAACCCGACCTGATCGCCCTCGCGCACGCCCACGGAGTGGCCACCCGGTACGAGAACGCCGAGCAACGCGAGGTCGAGGTCGAGCCGGACGTCGTCGTCGCCGTCCTCGCCCAGTTCGGGGTGGACGCGTCCGGGCCGGACGCGATCCGCCGCGAGCTGGCCGCGGTCCGCGAACGCCGGGCGGCCACCGTGCTGCCCCCGACGCTCGTGCTGCGAGAAGGTACCGAACACGACGCGGGCGGGCCCGCTGTCCTGCATTTGGAGGACGGCACCCGCCGGGAGATCGGCCGGATGATCCCCGCCGATCTGCCGCTGGGCTGGCACCGCGTGGAGACCGCCGGGCAGGAGATCACCCTCGCCGTCGTGCCGCACCGCCTGCCCGAGGTGCCGCCGGCCTGGGGCTGGATGCTGCAGCTGTACTCGCTGCGCTCGGACGCCTCGTGGGGCGCCGGGGACTTCGGCGACCTGGCCGAGTTCGCCCGGCGCTCGACCGCCGAGCTGGGCGCCGGGGTGCTGCTGGTCAACCCGGTGCAGGCGATCAGCCCGGTCCACCCGGTCGAACGCTCCCCGTACTCGCCGGCCAGCCGCCGCTACGCCAACCCGCTCTACCTGCGGGTCACCGGCACGCCCGAGTTCGCCCGCGCCGGCGAGGACCTGCGCGCGCGGGTGCTGGCCCTGCGGCCGGACAACGCGGACCTGATCGACTACGATGCCATCTGGAGCGCCAAGCTGGCCGCGCTCGAACTGCTGTGGCCGCTGCACGAGCCCACCGCGCTGGACGAGGCCGTGCGCGACTTCGCGACGTTCTGCGCGCTGGCCGAGCGGCACGGCCCGGACTGGCGCGAATGGCCGGAACCGCTGCGCGATCCGCGCGGCGATGCGGTCGCCGCCGCGCGCACCGAGCTGGCCGGCCGGATCGCCTTCCACGGCTGGCTGCAGCAGCTGTGCGAGGACCAGCTCGGCCGGGCCCGCGAGGCGGCCGGGGCGATGCCGGTGGGGATCGTGCACGACCTGCCGGTCGGCGTGCACCCCGGCGGCGCGGACACCTGGGCGCTGGGGGACGCGTTCGCGGCCGAGGTGACCGTCGGCGCGCCGCCGGACGCCTTCAGCCAGCAGGGCCAGGACTGGAACCTGCCGCCGTTCCGCCCGGACCGGCTGGCCGAGCTGGGCTACGCGCCCTTCCGCGACGTCATCCGCGGCGTCCTGCGGCACGCCGACGGCATCCGGATCGACCACGTCGCCGGGCTGTGGCGGCTGTGGTGGATCCCACCGGGCGAGCCGCCCTCCCGCGGCACCTACGTGCACTACGACGCCGAGGCGATGCTGGGCATCCTCGCGCTGGAGGCGCACCGCGCGGGCGCGGTGGTCGTCGGCGAGGACCTGGGCACGGTCGAGGCCGCGGTGACCAAGACCCTGCACGAGCGCGGGGTGCTCAGCTCCGCGGTGCTGTGGTTCCAGCGGGACTACGACTCCCCCGGTCACCCGTTCGTGCCGCCCGCCGAGTGGGACCGCGACGCGATGGCGAGCATCACCACCCACGACCTGCCGACCGTGGCCGGGTGGCTCGCGGGCGAGCACGTGCGGGTGCGGGCCGAGCTGGGGCTGCTCGACGGGCCGCCGGAGAAGGAGGCGGCGAGCGCCGCGGCCGAACGGTCCGACCTGCTCGCGTTCATCGCCGAGCAGGGCATCCCGGGCGACGACCCGGTGACGGCGTTGCACACCCTGCTCGCCTCCGCCGCGTCGCGCCTGCTGCTGACCGCGCCGGCCGACGTGATCGGCGAGCGGCGCCAGCCCAACCTGCCCGGCACCACGGACGAGTACCCGAACTGGCGGATTCCCTTGCCCGTCGCGGTGGAAGCGTTCTTCGCGGACGCACGAGTGCGCCATGTCGTGGAGTATTTGCGCGCCGCGCGCCCGTTGGCCGGGCGAAGCGCGTGAAGACCGCTAGATTGGGCACACGTCGGACATCACGGCTCGCTCAACGCTAGAAGGAGAACCTGTGCCGCCCTGGCCCGGAATGCCCTACCCGCTCGGCGCCACCTACGACGGTGTGGGCACCAACTTCGCCCTCTTCTCGGAGGTCGCGGAGTTCGTCGAGCTGTGCCTGATCGACGCCGACGGCACCGAGGAACGGCACCGCCTCACCGAGGTCGACGGGTTCGTCCACCACGGGTACCTGCTCGGTGTCGGTCCCGGTCAGCGCTACGGCTACCGCGTGCACGGTCCCTACGACCCGTCGCGCGGCCTGCGCTGCAACCCGAACAAGCTGCTGATCGACCCCTACGCCAAGGCGATCGCCGGTCACATCGACTGGGACGAGGCGCTGTTCGCCTACCCGTTCGGCAAACCGGACGAGCGCAACGACGCCGATTCGGCGGCGCACGTGCCGCACGCGGTGGTGGTCAACCCGTTCTTCGACTGGGGTGACGACCGGCCGCCGCGCACGCCCTACAACGAGACGGTGATCTACGAGGCGCACGTGCGCGGCCTCACCATGAACCACCCGGAGGTGCCGCCGCGGCTGCGCGGCACCTACGCCGGCCTGGCGCACCCGGCGGTCATCGAGCACCTGACGAAGCTCGGCGTCACGGCGATCGAGCTGATGCCGGTGCACCAGTTCATCACCGACCACGGCCTCGCCGAGAAGGGCCTGCGCAACTACTGGGGCTACAACACGATCGGGTTCTTCGCCCCGCACGAGGGCTACGCGGCGCTGCCCGAGCAGGCCGGCCAGGTGCAGGAGTTCAAAGGCATGGTCAAGGCCCTGCACGAGGCCGGCATCGAGGTCATCCTCGACGTGGTCTACAACCACACCGCCGAGGGCAACCACCTCGGCCCCACGCTGTCCATGCGCGGCATCGACAACCAGGCCTACTACCGGCTGGTCGAGGACGAGCCGCAGTACTACATGGACTACACCGGCACCGGCAACTCGCTGAACGTGCGCAACCCGCACACCCTGCAGCTCATCATGGACTCGTTGCGGTACTGGGTCACCGAGATGCACGTCGACGGGTTCCGGTTCGACCTCGCCGCCACCCTGGCCCGCGAGTTCTACGACGTCGACCGGCTGTCCACGTTCTTCGACCTGGTGCAGCAGGACCCGACGGTGAGCCGGGTCAAGCTGATCGCGGAGCCGTGGGACGTCGGGCCGGGCGGTTACCAGGTCGGCAACTTCCCTCCACTGTGGACGGAGTGGAACGGCCAGTTCCGGGACACCGTGCGGGACTTCTGGCGCGGCGAGCCGGCCACGCTCGGCGAGTTCGCCTCGCGGCTGACCGGATCATCCGACCTGTACCAGGACGACGGCCGCCGCCCGTACGCCTCGATCAACTTCGTCACCGCGCACGACGGCTTCACGCTGCAGGACCTGGTGTCCTACAACACCAAGCACAACGAGGCCAACGGCGAGGACGGCCGTGACGGCGCCGACGACAACCGCTCGTGGAACTGCGGTGTCGAGGGCGAGACCGACGACGAAGAGGTGCTCGCGCTGCGGGCGAAGCAGCGCCGCAACATGCTCGCCACCCTGCTGCTGTCGCAGGGCGTGCCGATGCTGCTGCACGGCGACGAAATGGGCCGCACCCAGCGGGGCAACAACAACGTCTACTGCCAGGACAACGAGATCTCCTGGATGGACTGGTCGCTGGCCAAGGCCAACGCCGACCAGGTCGAGTTCGCCGCCGCGCTGGCCGCCTTCCGCAAGAAGCACCCGGTGTTCCGGCGCCGCCGCTTCTTCGCGGGCAAGCCCATCGGCAAGGGTGAGGAGCTGCGCGACATCGCCTGGTTCACCCCGTCCGGCGAGGAGATGAAGGAGCAGAACTGGGACGACGGCTTCGGCAAGGCCATCGTCGCGTTCCTCAACGGCGAGGGCATCAACGACCTCGACCCGCGCGGCATGAAGGTCACCGACGACTCGTTCCTGCTGGCGTTCAACGCGCACTACGAGGACATCGAGCTGGTGCTGCCGGGCGCCGACTACGGCGCGGGCTGGGCGGTGGTGGTCGACACCGAGGCCGGCACGGTCGCCGAGGAGCCGGGTGAGCCGGTGCCCGCGGGCGGCACGCTGAACCTGCCCGCCCGCTCGCTCGTGGTGCTGCAGCGGGTGGACGCATGAGACCCTCCGCCACCTACCGGGTCCAGCTGCGCCCGGAGTTCACCTTCGCCGACGCCGCCGACCGCATCCCCTACCTGCGCGAGCTCGGCGTGGGCGCGCTCTACGCCTCGCCGGTGCTGGACGCCACGCCCGGTTCGACCCACGGCTACGACGTGGTCGACCCGACGCGGGCACGGCCGGAGCTGGGCGGCGAGGACGCGCGGCGGGCGCTGGCGAAGCGGCTGCGCGAGGCCGGGCTCGGGTTCGTCGTGGACATCGTGCCCAACCACATGGCGGTCGAGGTCGCCAAGGCGAACCCGTGGTGGTGGGACGTGCTGCGGCACGGCCCCGGCTCGGCCCACGCCGACTACTTCGACATCGACTGGCGGCGCGGCAAGGTGCTGCTGCCCGTCCTCGGGGACGACGCCGACGTGGCCGGGCTGCGGGTCGAGGGCGAGGAACTCGTCTACTACGAGCACCGGTTCCCGATCGCGCCCGGCACCGGGCAGGGCAGCCCCGAGGAGGTGCACGCGCGGCAGCACTACGAGCTGGTGGGCTGGCGGCGCGGCAACGCGGAGCTGAACTACCGCCGCTTCTTCGACATCACCACGCTCGCCGCGGTGCGGGTCGAGCTGCCCGACGTCTTCCAGGCCACGCACGGCGAGGTGCTGCGCTGGGTCGCCGAGGGCGAGGTCACCGGGCTGCGCGTGGACCACCCGGACGGCCTGGCCGATCCGGGCGGCTACATGCGGATGCTGCGCGCGGGCGCGCCGGAGGCGTGGCTGGTGGTGGAGAAGATCCTGCACCCGGGTGAGGACCTGCCGCAGAGCTGGCCGGTGGACGGCACCACCGGCTACGACGCGCTGCGGGAGATCACCGGGCTGCTGGTCGACCCGGCCGGGGAGGCGCCGCTGACCGAGCTGGCCCGGTGGCTGGGCCAGCCGGTGGACTACGCCGAGGTCGAGGACCGGGCGCGGCGCCTGGTGACCGACCGGATCCTGGTGGCCGAGGTGCGCCGGATCGCCGCGCTGGTGCGCGGCGTGGAACCCGAGGCGGCACAGGGCGCGGTGGCCGAGACGATGATCGCGTTCCCGGTGTACCGGTCCTACCTGCCCGAGGGCGCGGCGCACTGGGCGGCCGCGATCGCCGCCGCCCGCGCCGCGCGGCCCGATCTCGCCGAGGCGATCGACGCGCTGGACTTCCAGGTGCGCGAGGACCCGCGCGGCGAGCTGGCCACCCGCATCCAGCAGACGTCCGGCATGGTGGTCGCCAAGGGCACCGAGGACACCACCTTCTACCGTTACACGCGCTTCGCCGCGCTCAACGAGGTCGGCGGCTCCCCCCACGACTTCGGCTCCTCCGTGGACGCCTTCCACGCGATGGCCGCCGCGCGCGAGGCCGGCTGGCCGGCGGCGATGACCACGCTGACCACGCACGACACCAAGCGGTCCGAGGACGTGCGGGCCCGGCTGGCGGTGCTGTCGGAGGTGGCGGGCGCCTTCGCCGAGGCGGTGACCCGGTGGACCGCGCGGCGCGGGATCGACGAGCCGTCGCTGAACCTGCTGGCGTGGCAGACGCTGGTGGGCGCCTGGCCGATCACCCCGGACCGGCTGCGCGGCTACCTGGACAAGGCGGCCAAGGAGAGCAAGCTCCGCACCACCTGGACCGACCACGACGAGGAGTTCGAGCGGGCGGTCGCGGCCTGGCCGGACGAGGTCCTCGGCGACGCGGACCTGGCGGCCGAGGTCGAGGAGTTCGTCGAGCGGGTGCGCGGCCCGGGGTGGTCGAACTCCCTGGCGCAGAAGCTGATCCAGCTCACCGCGCCCGGCGTGCCGGACGTCTACCAGGGCACCGAGCTGTGGGACCTGTCGCTGGTCGACCCGGACAACCGGCGGCCGGTGGACTACGCGCTGCGCGCCAGGCTGCTGGAGGAGATCGCGGGCGGGTGGCTGCCGCCGGTCGACTCCTCCGGTGCGGCGAAGCTGCTCGTCGTGCACCGGGCGCTGACCCTGCGCCGGGACCGCCCGGAGCTGTTCACCGGCTACCGCCGCCTGCACGCCGAGGGCCCGGCCGCCGCGCACGCGGTCGCCTTCGAGCGCAGCGGGCTGATCACGGTGGCCACGCGGCTGCCGGTGGGGCTCGCCGAGGGCGGCGGCTGGCGGGACACGGTCGTGCCGCTGCCCGCCGGTGCGTGGACCGACGCGATCACCGGGGCGGCGGTCACCGGTGAGCTGTCCGCAATGCTGGCGCGGTACCCGGTCGCCCTGCTGGTGCGAGGAGAGTCATGACGTTCCGCGTGTGGGCCCCCGCGGCTTCCCGGGTCCGCGTGCGCACCGGGGGCGCCGACCACGAGATGACCGCCGGGGGCGGCGGCTGGTGGTTCTCCGACGTGCCCGCGCCGCCGGGCGCCGACTACGCGTTCGTGCTCGACGACGATGAGAAAGCGCTTCCCGATCCGCGCTCGGCCTGGCAGCCGCAGGGTGTGCACGGGCCGTCGCGGATCTACGACCACTCCGCGTTCGCCTGGACCGACGCCTCGTGGACCGGACGCGCCCTGCCCGGCGGGGTGATCTACGAGCTGCACATCGGCACGTTCACGCCCGAGGGCACGTTCGACGCGGCGATCGAGCGGCTGGACCACCTGGCCGGCCTCGGGGTCACGTTCGTCGAGGTGCTGCCGGTCAACTCCTTCGACGGCACCGACGGCTGGGGGTACGACGGCGTGCTGTGGGGCGCGGCGCACGAGCCCTACGGCGGGCCGGACGGGTTCAAGCGGTTCGTCGACGCCTGCCACGCGCGGGGCCTGGCCGTGGTGCTCGACGTGGTCTACAACCACCTCGGGCCGTCCGGGGCGTACCTGGACCGGTTCGGGCCGTACTTCGCCGGGCGGAACGACTGGGGTCCCGGGCTGAACCTCGACGGGGAGGGCTCCGACGAGGTCCGCCGGTACGTGCTGGACAACGCGCTGGGCTGGCTGCGCGACTTCCACGTCGACGCGCTGCGGCTGGACGCGGTGCACGCGCTGAACGACCGGCGGGCCACGCACCTGCTGGAGGAGCTGGCCGTGGAGGTGGAGGCGCTGTCCGCGGCGGTGCGGCGGCCGCTGACGCTGATCGCCGAGTCGGACCTCAACGACCCGCGGCTGGTCACCGCGCGCGAGGGCGGCGGGTACGGGCTGCACGCCCAGTGGTGCGACGACCTGCACCACGCGCTGCACGTGACGCTGTCCGGGGAGACCAGCGGGTACTACGCCGACTTCGGCGCGCCCGGGGCGCTGGAGCGGACGCTGCGGCAGGCGTTCTTCCACGCCGGCACGTGGTCGTCGTTCCGGGAGCGGACGCACGGCCGCCCGGTGGACACGCGGACCGTTCCCGGCCACCGGTTCCTGATCTACCTGCAGAACCACGACCAGATCGGCAACCGGGCGACCGGCGACCGGTTGTCCGCCTCGGTGTCCCCCGGCCGGCTGGCCTGCGGCGCGGCGATCGTGTTCTGCTCGCCGTACACGCCGATGGTGTTCATGGGCGAGGAGTGGGCGGCGAGCACGCCGTGGCAGTTCTTCGCCTCGTTCCCCGACCCGGAGCTGGCGGAGGCGGTCCGGACGGGCCGCCGGCGCGAGTTCGCGCGCCACGGCTGGGGCGAGGCCGAGGTGCCGGACCCGATGGACCGGGCGACGGTGGAGCGGTCGCGGCTGGACTGGTCGGAGCCGGGCAAGGAGGGGCACCGCAAGATGCTCGAGCTGTACCGGTCGCTGATCGCGCTGCGCCGGTCCCGGCCCGAGCTGGCGGACCCGTGGCTGGACCGGTTCGCGGTGCACGCCGACGACGCGCTGCTGGTACTGGACCGCGGCGCGCTGCGCTTGGTGTGCAACTTCGGCCCCGAGCCGGCCGACCTGGGCGAACCCGCGGGCGAGGTCCTCGCGTCGTGGGGCGCCGCCACCGCCACCCACCTGCCCCCGGACACGTTCGTCCTGATCGACACCGCCCGGCGGTGACCGACCCTCATCACCCCACCGGGGCGAACGACCCGGCAAGGTGCCGCTTCCCCGGGGAGCGGCCACCGCCGCGCACCCGCCCCCGGACACCTTCGTCCTGACCGACACCACCCGCCGGTGACCGACCCGCCACCACCCCACGCAGCCGGCCCGTGCCCACCCGCACCTGGGCGAACAACCCCGCGAGGTGCCGCTATCCCGGGGTGCGGCCACCCACCATCCACCCGCCCCCGGATGATCGACACCGCCCGGCGGTGACCAAACCCTCACCACCCCGTAGCGGGCCTGGCCAGCCCGCCACCCCTCCCCGCAGAAGGCGCCACCGACCTGCGCGAACATCCCCGCGCACCCCAGCCGCGGCCACGCCCCGTCACCACCCGGCCGGCCACCCGCGCCTGATCAACACCGTTCGGCGGTGACGGAATTGTCGGGGGGTCCTGGGACAATCGGGACATGGCCATCCGACCCGCCCCCGGCAACCTCGTCCTCGCCGGGCGTCCCTTCCCCCTGGGCGCCCACCCCGAGGGCGGGGGCGTCCGGTTCGCCGTCACCTCCACCGTCGCCGACGCCGTGGAGGTGTGCCTGATCAGCGAGGACGGTTCCGAACGCCGCGTCGAGCTGACCGAGCGCACCTTCGGCGTGTGGCACGGCCTGGTGCCGGGCGTGACGTCCGGCCAGAAGTACGGCTACCGGGTCCACGGCCCCTACGACCCGTCGCGCGGCCTGCGCTGCAACCCGGACAAGATCCTCGTCGACCCGTACGCCACCCGCATCACCGGCGGCCTCACCGACCTGACCGCGGCCCTGGGCTACGCGGGCGACCCGATGCACCCCCGGCGTTCCAAGGTCGACTCGCTGGGCAGCGTGCCGCTGTCGGTGGTCACCTCGCACGGCGGGCCGGACACCGGCGTGAAGCCGGAGGTGCCGTTCGAGGAGTCGGTCATCTACGAGATGCACGTCAAGGGTTTCACGCAGCGCCACCCGGAGATCCCGCCGAACCTGCGCGGCACCTACCTGGGCCTGGCCCACCCGGCGGCGATCGAGCACCTGGTGCGGCTCGGGGTCACCGCCGTGGAGCTGCTGCCGGTGCACTGGTTCACCGAGGAGCCGTACCTGGTGCGCACCGGGCGCAAGAACTACTGGGGCTACTCGCCTCTGGGCTACTTCGCGCCGCACGCCGGCTACGCCAGCGAACCGGGCCGCGAGGTCGCCGAGTTCCGCACCATGGTCGCCGCCCTGCACGCGGCCAACATCGAGGTCATCCTCGACGTGGTCTTCAACCACACCTGCGAGGGCGGCCTGGACGGGCCGACGCTGTCCTTCCGCGGCCTGGACGCCCCCGCCTACTACCTGCACGCCGGCCGCGGCAACGTCATCGACCTGACCGGCTGCGGCAACACGCTGGAGCCGCGCTCGCCGACGGTGATCCGCCTGGTCACCGACTCGCTGCGGTACTGGGCGACCGAGATGGGGGTCGACGGGTTCCGGTTCGACCTCGCCAGCACCCTCGGCCGCCCCGGCGGCGGCGTGTTCGACCGCGACTCGGCGCTGCTGACCGCGATCACCACCGACCCGGTGCTGTCCCGGTGCAAGCTGATCGCCGAGCCGTGGGACGTGACCGGGCACGGCTACCGCGTCGGCGACTTCGGCGCGCAGTGGGCGGAGTGGAACGGCCGCTACCGCGACACGGTGCGCGACTTCTGGCGCGGCGCGGTCGGCGTGGACGACCTGGCGTTCCGGCTGTCCGGGTCCTCGGACCTGTACGACCACAACCTGCGCCGCCCGTGGCAGTCGATCAACTTCATCACCGCCCACGACGGCTTCACGCTGCGCGACCTGGTGTCCTACAACGACAAGCACAACGAGGCCAACGGCGAGGACAACCGAGACGGCACCAACGACAACCGCTCGTGGAACCACGGCGCCGAGGGCGAGACCGCCGACCCGGAGATCCGCGCGCTGCGGGCCCGGCAGGCGCGCAACCTGCTCGCCACGCTGCTCCTGTCGACGGGCACACCGATGCTCGTCGCGGGTGACGAGCTGTGGCGCACGCAGGGCGGCAACAACAACGCCTACTGCCTGGACGACGAGACGTCGTGGCTGGACTGGTCCGGCGACCCCGACGCGACCGCGATGCTGGCCTTCACGCGCCGGCTGGTGCACCTGCGCGCGGCGAGCCCCGCGCTGAGGCAGCCGGAGTTCTTCGAGGGCCGCACCACGCCCACCGGGCGCCCCGACCTGATCTGGTTCCGCCCCGACGGCGAGGAGATGACGGAGGAGGACTGGTTCGACGGCGGCCGCCGCACGCTGATGATGTGGATCGACGGGTCGAACAGCCAGTCCCGCACCCGGGAGGGCGAGCTGATCGCCGACCACTCCTGGCTGCTGATCCTCCACTCCGGCGACGAGCCGGCGAAGGTGACGCTGCCGGGCCCCGAATTCGGCGAGACCCTGAAGCCGACGCTGGACACCACCACGCCCGACGGCAGCCCCGCCACCCCGGGGGCGCTGACGGCGGGCAGCAGGCTGACGATGCCCGCGCGGGCGCTGTTGCTGCTCCGCGCGCCGCGGGACATCACGCCGCAGTAGGCCGGGAGGAGCAGCGGGCGCGACAGCGCCAGCGCAGCGGGCGCGGCGCTTCCCGGCCTCAGCCGCGGCACTGGGGCGCGATCGGGCGCGCCCCTCGCGGGCCTCAGCCACGGCGGCCGCCCCGGACGAGCGCCCAGGAGAAGCGCCCGGATGCGGCGGGGTGCGGCACAGCGACCCGGCCGGGTCGCTGTGCCAGGTGCCCGGGTGAGAAAGCGTCCAGCACGCCGGCACTGCGCCGCAGGCGCGCAGCCCCACAGCCGCTCAGCCCAGTAGCCGCGCAGCACCGCAGCCACGAGCCGCGTAGCCGCGTAGCTTCGCGGCGCCCTCACCGCCGAGAAGATCCCTCCCCGCGACCGCCCCTCCCATCGCGGAGCGTGATCGGCGCCCTCCCTCACCCCGGCACGACCACCGGAACAGACCAGCGTCCCCGCGGTTACCCGCGAGTACCCCGGGGCACCCCGATCCCAGACGCAGCAAGTCCTTTCGAGCTGACGCCCGTTGGGGTTATCCGACTTGCCTGAACACCGTTGAAGGGTCGAAAGTGCGCGAGGAACGCACCCCAGCGAACCAGGCCGTGACGCCTGGGTTACCAGTCGATGACCACACTGGACACACGTGGCCCGCCGACGGAGAGTGACACCCAAGGCGGTAGTTTGCGCACGTTCGCAGCGGGGTACTCCCTTCCGAAGACCTGTACGTCCCCGGACGCTGCACATTCGACAACACTGTGAGAGGGGCGCTGCCGATGACCGGCCGGCTCGGCATCGACGACGTGACCCCAGCGGTCAGCTGTGGCCACCACCCGTCGAAAGCCGTGGTGGGGGAACACGTTCCGATCTCGGCGACGGTCTGGCGGGAGGGTCATGACGCGGTCGCCGCCACCGTGTCCTGGCGCGGCCCGCACGACCGCATCTCCCGCCGCACCCGGATGACCGAGCAGGGCACTGGTCTGGACCGCTTCGGCGCGGTCATCGTCCCGGACGCCGAAGGGCTGTGGACCTTCCGCGTCGACGCGTGGAGCGACCCCTGGTCGACCTGGAAGCACGCCGTCAAGGTCAAGGTGGCCGCGGGTCAGGACGCCACCGAGCTGGCCAACGACCTGGAAACCGGCGCCCGCCTGCTGGACCGCGTCTCCCGCCGCCCGGACCGCCGCCGCGAGCGGGCCCTGCTCGCCAGCGCCGCGCACGCCCTGCGCGACGCCGACCGCTACCTCTCCGAACGCGTCGGCCCCGCGCTGTCCGCCGACATCGACCGGATCATGCACGAGTACCCGGTGCGCGAGCTGGTCACCAAGGGCAAGCCGATGCGCATCTGGGTCGACCGGGAACGCGCCGCCTTCGGGTCCTGGTACGAGTTCTTCCCCCGCTCCACCGGCGGCTGGAACGCCCAGGGCCGCCCGGTGCACGGCACCTTCCAGACCGCGGCGAAGGCCCTGGACCGCATCGCGCGGATGGGTTTCGACGTCGTCTACCTGCCCCCGATCCACCCGATCGGCCGCGTCAACCGCAAGGGGCGCAACAACACCCTCACCCCGGACGAGACCGACGTCGGCTCGCCGTGGGCCATCGGCTCCGACGAGGGCGGCCACGACGCCGTCCACCCGCAGCTGGGCACCATCGACGACTTCGACGACTTCGTCGCCCGCGCCAACGAGCTCGGCCTCGAAGTGGCGCTCGACCTGGCGCTGCAGGCCGCCCCCGACCACCCGTGGGTGCTGAAGAACCCGGAGTTCTTCACCACCCGCCCGGACGGCACCATCGCCTACGCGGAGAACCCGCCGAAGAAGTACCAGGACATCTACCCGATCAACTTCGACAACGACCCCGAGGGCATCTACGCCGAGGTCCTGCGGGTCGTGCTGCACTGGGTCTCGCACGGGGTCCGCATCTTCCGGGTGGACAACCCGCACACCAAGCCGCCGGACTTCTGGGCCTGGCTGATCAAGACCGTGAAGGACGCGCACCCGGACGTGCTGTTCCTGTCCGAGGCGTTCACCCGCCCGGCCCGGCTGTGGGGGCTGGCCAAGCTCGGCTTCACCCAGTCCTACACCTACTTCACCTGGCGCACGACGAAGGAGGAGCTCACCGAGTTCGGCGTCGACCTGGTCGAGCACTGGGACGTCGGCAGGCCCAACCTGTTCGTCAACACCCCGGACATCCTCCACGAGTCGCTGCAGAAGGGCGGCCCGGGCATGTTCGCGCTGCGCGCCGCGCTCGCCGCGACGCTGTCGCCGACCTGGGGCGTCTACTCCGGCTACGAGCTGTACGAGCACGAGCCGGTGCGGGAGGGCAGCGAGGAGTACCTGCACTCGGAGAAGTACGAGCTGCGCCCGCGCGACTTCGACCAGGCCCTGGCCGAGGGCCGCTCGCTGGAACCGTGGCTGACGAAGCTGAACGCGGTGCGCCGCGCCCACCCGGCCCTGCAGCAGATGCGCACCCTGCGGTTCCACCACGTGGACAACCCGGCGCTGATCGCGTATTCCAAGCAGGATCCGGCGACGGGCGACACCGTCGTCGTGGTGGTCACCCTGGACCCGCGCGAGGCGCAGGAGGGGACCCTCTGGCTCGACCTGCCCGCGCTCGGTTTCGACTGGCACGAGCGGCTGATCGCGCACGACGAGGTCACCGCCGAGACCTGGGACTGGGGCCAGGCCAACTACGTGCGCCTCGAACCGTGGCGGTCGGTCGCGCACATCGTCGGCGTCCAGCGCCGCCTGGCCGGCCGGGACTGATCCGCGCCGGCCCGACAACAGAGTTTCCCGCAGCACCCCGCGCACCGACCGGCGCCGGGGTAGTCGAACGCACCCGGATGAGGTGGGGAGAGGTGGAGTTCATGGACGAAGACGCCCGGCCGGACGCGGCGCTCGGTCTGGAGGGCATCCCGCACACCGGTGAGGCGATGACCGCGGACGGGATGCTCGTCGAGCCGCAGGCCGACGACTTCAAATCCGCGAAGCAGGCGCCGGCCAACCCGCACTGGTACAAGGGCGCGGTGTTCTACGAGGTGCTGGTGCGTGCGTTCACCGACTCCAACGGCGACGGCACCGGCGACCTGCGCGGCCTGGCGAGCCGTCTCGACTACATCGAGTGGCTCGGCGTGGACTGCCTCTGGCTGCCCCCCTTCTACGCCTCGCCGCTGCGCGACGGCGGCTACGACATCAGCGACTTCCGCGCCGTGCTGCCGGAGTTCGGCACCGTCGAGGACTTCGTCTACCTCCTCGACGAGGCCCACCGGCGCGGCATCCGGGTGATCACCGACCTCGTCCTCAACCACACCTCCGACTCCCACCCGTGGTTCCAGCAGTCCCGGTCCGACCCCGACGGGCCCTACGGCGACTACTACGTCTGGAGCGACGACGACTCGCGCTACGCCGACGCGCGCATCATCTTCGTCGACACCGAGACCTCGAACTGGACCTACGACCCGGTGCGCGGCCAGTTCTACTGGCACCGCTTCTTCGCCCACCAGCCCGACCTCAACTACGAGAACCCGGACGTGCAGGAGGCGATGCTCGACGTCCTGCGGTTCTGGCTGGACCTGGGCATCGACGGGTTCCGCCTGGACGCGGTCCCCTACCTGTTCGAACAGGAGGGCACCAACTGCGAGAACCTGCCGCGCACGCACGAGTTCCTCAAGCGCTGCCGCAAGGTCGTCGACGACGAGTACCCGGGCCGGGTCCTGCTGGCCGAGGCCAACCAGTGGCCCTCCGACGTGGTGGAGTACTTCGGCGACCCGGCCACCGGCGGCGACGAGTGCCACATGGCGTTCCACTTCCCGCTGATGCCACGCATCTTCATGGCCGTGCGCCGGGAGTCCCGCTTCCCGATCTCGGAGATCCTCGCGCAGACGCCGAAGATCCCGGACGGCTGCCAGTGGGGCATCTTCCTGCGCAACCACGACGAGCTGACCCTGGAGATGGTCAGCGACGAAGAGCGCGACTACATGTACGCGGAGTACGCCAAGGACCCGCGGATGAAGGCCAACATCGGCATCCGCCGCCGCCTGGCGCCGCTGCTGGAGAACGACCGCAACCAGCTCGAATTGTTCACGGCTTTGCTGCTGTCCCTGCCCGGCTCACCCGTTCTGTACTACGGTGACGAGATCGGAATGGGCGACAACATCTGGCTGGGTGACCGCGACGCGGTGCGTACACCCATGCAGTGGACGCCCGATCGCAACGCCGGTTTCTCGGGTTGCGACCCGGGCCGGATCTACCTGCCGGTGATCATGGACCCGGTCTACGGGTACCAGGCGATCAACGTCGAGGCCCAGCGGGACAGCGCGTCGTCGCTGCTCAACTGGACGCGGCGGATGATCGAGGTCCGCAAGCAGCACCACGCGTTCGCCGAGGGCGACTTCGTCGAGCTCGGCGGGTCCAACCCGAGCGTGCTGGCCTACAAGCGCACCTGGATCCGGCCGGACGGGCGGCTCGACATCGTCCTGTGTGTGAACAATCTGTCGCGATTCCCGCAGCCGGTCGAGCTGGACCTGTCGGAGCATCACGGCTACACGCCCCTGGAGCTCACCGGCGGTGTTCAGTTCCCCGACATCGGGGAACTGCCTTACCTGCTGACGTTGCCGGGGCACGGCTTCTACTGGTTCCAGCTGCTGGACGCGGACGCGAAGGCGAGGCGAGGTGAGTGATTTGACCGATCCCCGTGAGCTGGTCGGCGCGCTGGTGACCGAACTGCCGGAGTGGCTGCCCACGCAGCGGTGGTTCGCCGGGAAGGACCGCCCGATCACTGCGGTGCGCCCGCTGAGCACGACGGTCCTGATGCCGGGCGACCCGCTCCTGCTCCACCTCGTCGTGGAGGTGGAGCAGGACGACCGGCGCGAGCCGTACCAGCTCCTCATCGGGAGCCAGGCCCACCTGCCGGAGTACCTCGGGTCGAGCTGGATCGGCACCGAGAAGGGGCTGCCCTGCTACGAGGCCACCGGTGACGCCGACCTGACCAGCAAGCTGCTCGACCTCGTCGCCGAACAGGCGCGGATCGGCTCGCTGCGGTTCGCGCGCGAACCCGGCACGGAGCTGCGCGGCGGCCTGCGGGCCCGGCCGGTGGGCGCGGAGCAGAGCAACACCTCGCTCGTGTTCGGTCACCACTACATCCTCAAGCTGTTCCGCAAGCTCACCCCCGGCGAGAACCCGGACCTGCGGCTGCACCGGGCGCTGCACGAGGTGGGCTGCAAGCACATCGCCGAACTGCTCGGCTCGATCACCGGCGACCTCGGCGGTGAGCCGGTCACGATCGGCATGCTGCAGAAGTTCGTGCCCGACGCGGTGGACGGCTGGGCCATGGCCACCACCAGCGTCCGTGACCTCATGGCCGATCCCGAGCTGCCCCCCGACGAGGTGGGCGGCGATTTCGCCGGGGAGGCGCAGCGGCTCGGCCAGGCTGTCGCCTCCGTGCACAGCGACCTGCGGCGGGCCCTCGGCGACGAGATCGCCGACGAGGGCGAGTTCGACCGCACGGTCAAGGCGATGCGGGATCGATTGGACACCGTCAGCCGTGCGGTGCCCCAGCTGGCCGAATACACCCCCGCGCTGCGCGCCGCGTTCGAGAAGGTGCGCGAGACGCGCGGGCCGGTGTCCATGCAGTTCATCCACGGTGACCTGCACCTGGGGCAGGTGCTGCGCACCGTCACCGGGTGGCTGCTGATCGACTTCGAGGGCGAGCCGGCCGCGCCGGCGGCCGAGCGGGTGGCGCTGCGCTCACCACTGCGGGACGTCGCCGGGATGCTGCGCTCGTTCGACTACGCGGCGCACCAGATGCTGATCGGCCACGACGAGGACGACCCGCGGCTGACCGAGCGGGCGCTGGAGTGGGCGCGGCGCAACCGGTCGGCGTTCTGCGACGGCTACGCCAAGGCCGCGCCGGAGACGGTCGGCGACCCGCGCGCGCACAGCGACCTGCTGCGCGCCTTCGAGCTCGACAAGGCCGTCTACGAGGTGGCCTACGAACACGCCAACCGGCCGGAATGGCTGACCGTGCCGCTGGCGTCCATCGCCCGGATCACCGCAGGAGGCGAACAACCGTGAACGCGGTCCCAGCCGAGCTGCCCGAAGCGGCCCCGCCGCCCGGCGACATCGACCGGCTGCTGGCCGGCTCGCACCACGACCCGCACTCGGTCCTCGGTGTGCACACCGCGGGCGAGTCGGTGGTGGTGCGAGCGCTGCGGCCGGGCGCGCGCCGGGTGAGCGTGATCGCCGCTGACCACAAGTCCGACCTGGAACGCGTCGTGGACGGGTTGTGGGCCGGAACGGTGCCCGAGCACCCCGGCGACTACCGGCTGGAGGTCGACTACGACGGGCACGTGTGCGTGATCGACGACCCGTACCGGTGGCTGCCCACGGTCGGCGAGCTGGACCGGCACCTGATCGGCGAGGGCAGGCACGAGCGGCTGTGGGACGTGCTCGGCGCGCACCCGCGCTCCTACGACACGCCCGGCGGGGTCGTCACCGGCACGTCGTTCGCGGTGTGGGCGCCCACCGCGCGCGGGGTGCGGGTGATCGGCGACTTCAACGGGTGGGACGGCCGGTCGCACCCGATGCGGTCGCTGGGCTCGTCCGGGGTGTGGGAGCTGTTCATCCCGGGCGTGGAGATCGGGACGCACTACAAGTTCCGCATCCTCGGCGCCGACGGCCAGTGGCACGAGAAGGCCGACCCGATGGCGTTCGCGACGGAGAAACCGCCCGCGACCGCGTCCGTGGTCACCGCGTCGGCCTACGAGTGGTCCGACGACGAGTGGCTGGCCCGGCGCAACGCGACGAACTGGGCCAACGCGCCGATGAGCGTGTACGAGGTGCACCTCGGGTCGTGGCGGCCCGGGCTGGGCTACCGCGAGCTGGCCGAGGAACTGGCCGACTACGTGCAGGACATGGGGTTCACGCACGTCGAGCTGCTGCCGATCGCCGAGCATCCGTTCGGCGGGTCGTGGGGTTACCAGGTCACCTCCTACTACGCGCCGACCGCGCGGTTCGGGCACCCGGACGACTTCCGGTTCTTCGTGGACCGGCTGCACCAGCGCGGCATCGGCGTGATCGTGGACTGGGTGCCGGCCCACTTCCCGAAGGACAACTGGGCGCTGGCGCGGTTCGACGGCACCCCGCTGTACGAGCACGCCGACCCGCGCCGCGGCGAGCAGCCGGACTGGGGCACCTACGTGTTCGACTTCGGCCGCAACGAGGTGCGCAACTTCCTGGTCGCCAACGCGCTGTTCTGGCTGGAGGAGTACCACCTGGACGGTCTGCGCGTGGACGCGGTCGCCTCGATGCTGTACCTGGACTACTCGCGGCCGGAGGGCCAGTGGGTGCCCAACCAGTACGGCGGCCGGGAGAACCTGGACGCGGTGCGGTTCCTGCAGGAGCTGAACGCGACCGTCTACAAGCGACACCCGGGCGTGGTGATGATCGCCGAGGAGTCGACGGCGTGGCCGGGTGTCACGCGGCCGACGCACCTGGGCGGGCTCGGGTTCGGGTTCAAGTGGAACATGGGCTGGATGCACGACACGCTGCACTACCTGGCGCACGATCCGGTGCACCGGTCCTACCACCACAACGAGATGACGTTCTCGCTGGTGTACGCGTGGAGCGAGAACTTCGTGCTGCCGCTGTCGCACGACGAGGTGGTGCACGGCAAGGGCTCGCTGTGGGGGCGGATGCCCGGCGACGACTGGAACAAGGCGGCCGGGGTGCGGTCGCTGCTGGCGTTCATGTGGGCGCACCCGGGCAAGCAGCTGCTGTTCATGGGCGGCGAGTTCGGGCAGCAGCAGGAGTGGTCGGAGGAGCGGTCGCTGGACTGGCACCTGCTGGAGCAGCCGCTGCACGGCGGGATCCAGAAGCTGATGCGCGACCTGAACTCGGTGTACGCGTCGCTGCCCGCGTTGTTCAGCGCGGACACCACGCCGGAGGGCTTCGCGTGGATCGACGCGAACGACTCGGCCGGCAACGTGCTGAGCTTCCTGCGCCTCGGCGAGGACGGCTCGCGGCTGGCGTGCGTGGCGAACTTCGCCGGGATGCCGCACCACGACTACCGGGTCGGGCTGCCGGTGGCGGGCCGGTGGCGCGAGGTGGTCAACACCGACGCGGAGGTCTACGGCGGGTCCGGGGTGGGCAACCTCGGGGCCGTGGAGGCCGAGCCGGAGCCGTGGCACGGCCAGCCGGCGTCGGCGGTGCTGCAGCTCCCGCCGAACGGGGTGCTCTGGCTCGCTCCCGAGGAGTGAGCCGCCGAGCGCGGAACTCGCGCGCCGGAAGGTGGAACTCGCCGGCGGGAACGTGGAACTCGCGGGCGGGAACGTGGGACTCGCGGCGTGCGCGAGTTCCGCGCTCAGGTGCGCGAGTTCCGCGCTCAGGGGCGCGAGTTACACGCTCGTGCGCGAGTTCCGCGCTCGTGCGCGAGTTCCGCGCTCGTGCGTGAGTTCCGCGCTCGTGCGTGAGTTTCGTGCTTGTGAAGTTGCTAGTGGCACGGGGTGCCACTTCCCCGCGGAGTGGCACCCCGTGCCATCTCAGCCGTCGCGCCGGAGGGCCTGGCTGATCTGGCGGACCACTTCGGACAGCGGGGCGGAGGCCTTGAGGACCGCGATCACCGACTCGTCGTCGCCGGCGAGCAGCGCCGCGGCCGCGTCGGCGAAGGCGTCGATCACCAGCGCGAACGCCTCCTTGGCGTGGGCGTGCGCGTCCTCCGTGCCGCCGCTGCGCAGCCACCGGCGCAGGACGTGGTTGTGCGCGGCCGCGACCGCCGCCTCGGCGACCGAGCCGCGCAGGTCCCACAGCGGGTCCCCGGCGGCCTGGAACCGCGCGCGCAGGTAGGTCGCGAGCACGCGCTGGTAGCGGTCGACGCTGGCGACCTCCTTGTCCCGCAACGAGGGCACCGTGCGGGTGAGCGCGAACCGCTTGACCGAGACGTCCGGGTCGGCGAGGTAGGAGTCCAGCACCAGCCCGACGCCGGCGCACGCCACCTCGAGGGGGTTCTGCCGGTCGTCAGCGGTGGCGAAGAGCTGCTCGATCCGGCCGAGGACCTCCTCGTGGTTCGGGAAGATCGCGTCCTCCTTCGACCGGAAGTACCGGAAGAAGGTGCGCCGCCCCACGCCCGCGGCCGAGGCGATCTCGTCGACCGTGGTGGCGTCGTACCCCTGCTCGGAGAACTTCTCGATCGCCGCCACGGTGAGGGCGTGGCGCAGCCGCCTGCGCCCCGCGGTGGTCCTGCCCACCCGCGGTCGCGGCGCGGACCGGGACTCGTCGGACATGAGGCCGAACCTAACAGGCCGGGCTTGCTAAGGGCACGCAGTGCCATTAGCATCACAGTCATCCACCACCGATCTCGGGCACTGTGGCTCTGGTGCCCCGCCTCACCGGGAAGGGGGCTCGTGATGAGCGTCGATCACGACCTGGGCACCAAGCGTCCGGCCAGCACGCCCATGGACTACCGCCGCACGTTCGGCTGGCCGGTCCACTGGCAGAACGGCACCCTGAACTTCGTGATCGGGGCCGGCATCGGCGCGGTCGCCGTGCCGCGGGCCCGGGCCGAGCAGGTGCTGGAGAACCTGGCGCGCCAGGGCTGCCGCGGGCCCGCGCTGAGCGTGCCCACCAAGCACGGTTCGGTGGTCATCTTCCTGGTCGAGGCCGACATCCTGGGCAGCGACGCCGAGTTCCTCCCCAGCGACGTGCGGGTGCTGACGGCGGGCACGTCGATCCCGCTGCCCGGCACCCACGGCCCCGCCGACCTCGCGCGGTGGATCGTGGCGCCGGACCCGCACCAGCGCTGGCTGCCGAGCCTGACGGCCGTGCTGGCGGCCATCCGCTCGGCGGGCCGCTACCGCTGAGGAGGAAAGCGCTTCCCGGCGCGGAGGCAGTGCCGCGTTGCGATTGCGATCTTGACGACTGTCTCGCCGCTGAGGTGATCGCTGAGACGAAGTTCGTGCCCGGCAAGGCCGGGCTCGTGCTCGTGCCGTCGGATCTCCAGGATCGGGAGCGGACGATCAGCCGGAGCTTCACGGCGGCGCGGTATAGGTCGTTATACGCCCGGCGGCAGCCGCAACTGCAGCGCCGCGAACAGCCGCACCAGTGGATCGCCCAGGTCGAGTCCCGCCACCTCGCCCGCTCGCCGCACGCGGTAGCGCAGCGTGTTCGGGTGCACGTGCAGCTTCGCGGCTGCCGAGCGGACGTCGCCCAGCGCGTCCAGGTACGCCAGCAGTGACGACGCCAGGTCCGGGTGCCGCGAGCGCAACTCCGTCAGCCGCGGGTCGCGCAGGCGCGGCTGCTCGGCCAGCACCGCGAGCGTCTCGCTGACCAGGACCTGCGACCGGACGTCCGCCAGCGTCGCCACCTCCAGGTCCAGCCCGCGGGCCATCGCGTCCAGCACCCGGTCCGCCTCCTGCCGCGACACCCCCACGTCCTCCACCCCCGGCACCACCCGGCCGATCGCCGCCCGCACCGGCGTCCCCGCCGAGGCCACCATCTCGCGCGTCAGGTCCAGCAACGACACCCCGGCGGGCAGATCGGGCAGGAACACGTACGTCCGGCCGCCGAGCTGGGTCACCAGCGCGCTGCGCCGGTAGGCCGCCGCGTGCACCGAGATCACCGACGCCAGCGCGGACCGCCGCAGCTCCAGCTCCGTGCGGTCCACCGGCTCGGCCCCGCGCGGCGCGAAGGCCACCACCGCGGCCGGCTTCGCCGGATCGGCCCCGATCTGCCGCGCCACCGAGACCGGGTCGCTGCGCCCCTCCAGCATCCCGGCCAGCAGGTTCTCCCGGAACCGGGCGCCCGCCGCGCTGCGCCGCCGGACCAGGTGCAGCGCCGCCACCCGGGCCGCGCCCACCAGTGCCTGCTCCGCGCGCGAAGCCAGCGGCGCCGCACCCTCCTGCACCCAGATCGACCCGAGCGGCCGCCCGCCCGCGTGCACCCCGATCGCCAGGCGCGTGCGGATGCCCAGGTCCGGCCGCTCCTCGATGCGCACGACCTCCTCGGTGGCCCGCAACCGCTGGTAGACGCCCCACTCGTGCAGCATCTTCAGGTACGGCGCCGGCCCCTGACGGCCCAGGATCGACAACCGGCGCAGCTCGTCCACCTCGTCGTCGGACCTCGAGTACGCCAGCACGCGGCTCGCGGTGTCCTCGATGCTCACGATCCCGCCGGTCAGCGCGGCGATCGTCTGGGCCAGCGAGAACAGGTCCCCCAGCGTCTCCCCCGCGTCCTCGTCCGCCGCGCCCCGGGCGGTTTCCAGCACCCCGCGCACCAGCGCGGCCAGCTGCTCCCACCGCACGTCGGCGGCGAAGGCCAGCAGCGCGGTCCCGGCGTCGGTCGCCGCGTTCCGCAGCAGCGGCAACGCCGAATCGGACTCCACCTTGACCGCCACCGCCGCCGCGCCCTGCCGCCCGGCGGCCCGGATCAGCGGCACCGCCGCCCGCCCGCGCGCGCCGATCACCAGCGCCAGGTCGCCGGGTCGCAGCTCCGGCGTGTCGTCCGGTTCGAGCACCACGACGTCGGAGACCTCGCCCGCCAGGCCGTCCGGAGCGACCTCCACCTCGACCAGCGGATCACCGAGCGCGATCAGGACCTGCCGCAGTTGTGCCACGGGACGAACACTAGTCCCAGGATTGGCCGAACCGACAAAAACCGGCGCCCGCGATCTTCCTAGCGTTGAGACATCCGACGACGAGGAGGAGCAGCCGTGGACGCCGTGACCACCGTTCCCACCCCGGCCAACGAGCCGGTTCTGCAGTACGCGCCGGGCAGCCCGGAACGCGCCGAGGTGCAGGCCGCGCTCGCCGAACTGGGGAAGGAACCGATCGAGCTGACCGCGACCATCGGCGGCGAGCAGCGGATGGGTGGCGGGCCGCGGATCGACGTCGTCCAGCCGCACAACCACCGCGTCGTGCTGGGCACCCTCGGCTCCGCGACCCAGCAGGACACCCGCGACGCGCTGGCCGCCGCCCGCGAGGCCGCCCCGGCCTGGCGGAAGCTGTCCTTCGACGACCGCGCCGGGATCGTGCTGCCCGGCTCCGACCTGCTCAGCGGCCCGTGGCGGGCCAAGCTCAACGCCGCCACCATGCTCGGCCAGTCCAAGACCGTGTACCAGGCCGAGATCGACTCCGCGTGCGAGCTGGCCGACTTCTGGCGGTTCAACGTCGCCTTCGCCCGCCGCCTGCTGGCCGAGCAGCCCGCCAGCTCGCCGGGCGTGTGGAACCGCACCGACCACCGGCCGCTGGAGGGGTTCGTCTACGCGATCACCCCGTTCAACTTCACCGCGATCGCCGGCAACCTGCCGACCGCGCCCGCGCTGATGGGCAACGTCGTGCTGTGGAAACCGTCTCCCACGCAGAGCTTCGCCGCGCACCTGACCATGCGGCTGCTGGAGGAGGCCGGGCTGCCGCCCGGCGTGATCAACCTGCTGCCCGGGGACGGCCTGGCGGTCTCCGAGGTCGCCCTCGCCGCGCCGGACCTCGCCGGCATCCACTTCACCGGGTCCACCCGCACGTTCCAGCACCTGTGGTCGCAGGTCGGGGCGAACATCGCGAACTACCGCACCTACCCCCGGATCGTCGGCGAGACCGGCGGCAAGGACTTCGTGCTCGCCCACCCGTCGGCCGACCTCGACGTGCTGCGCACCGCGCTGGTCCGCGGCGCGTTCGAGTACCAGGGCCAGAAGTGTTCGGCCGCCTCGCGCGCCTACGTGCCGCGGTCGGTCTGGGCGCGGCTGAAGGACGACTTCCTCGCCGAGGTCGAGTCGCTGTCCATGGGTGACGTCACCGACCTGAGCAACTTCCTCGGCGCCGTCATCGACCGCCGCTCGTTCGACCGGCTGTCCGGTGTCCTGGACCGCGCCCGCGCCGACGACCGGCTGGAGATCCTCGCCGGCGGCACCGCCGACGACAGCGAGGGCTTCTTCGTGCGGCCGACCGTGATCGCCTCGGACGACCCCGGGCACGAGGTGTTCACCACCGAGTACTTCGGGCCGGTGCTCGCGGTGCACGTCTACGACGACGCCGCCTACGACACCGTGCTGCGCCAGATGGAGAGCGTCGCGCCGTACGGGCTGACCGGTTCGATCATCGCGACCGACCGGGCCGCCATCGCGCACGCCACCGAGGAGCTGCGGTTCGCGGCGGGCAACTTCTACGTCAACGACAAGCCGACCGGTGCGGTGGTCGGGCAGCAGCCCTTCGGCGGCGGCCGCGGGTCGGGCACCAACGACAAGGCCGGGTCGATCCACAACCTGCTCCGCTGGGTCAGCCCGCGCTCCATCAAGGAGACGTTCGTGCCGCCCACCACCGTCGGCTACCCGCACCAGGGCTGAGGAGGATCACCGTGCTGCGCACCGCACTGCTCGCCGCGGCCGGGTCACCGGCCTGCCGGTCGCTCGTCGAGCGGTCCCCGATGACCCGCCCCGTGGTCCGCCGCTTCGTCGCCGGTGCCGGGGTGGACGACGCGCTGGCCGTGACCGCCGGCCTGATCGGCGGCGGCCGGGCCGTCACGCTCGACCACCTCGGCGAGGACACCACCGACGCGGCCATGGCCGCCGCCACGGTGAAGGCCTACGTCGAACTGCTGGCGCTGCTGGCCGACTCCGGGCACGCCGCGGGCGCTGAGGTGTCGGTCAAGCTGTCCGCCGTCGGGCAGCGCCTGCCCGACGGCGACCGCGTCGCGCTGGACAACGCCCGCCGCATCTGCGGGGCCGCGGCCGCCGCGGGCACCACGGTCACGCTGGACATGGAGGACCACACCACGACCGACGCCACGCTGGGTGTGCTGCGTGAGCTGCGCGCGGACTTCCCGTGGGTCGGCGCGGTGCTGCAGGCCTACCTCCGGCGCACCGAGCAGGACTGCCGGGACCTGGCGTACGCCGGTTCGCGGGTCCGGCTGTGCAAGGGCGCCTACGCCGAGCCCGCTTCGGTCGCCTACCCGGACAAGTCCGATGTGGACAAGTCCTACGTGCGGTGCCTGCGGGTCCTGATGGACGGCGAGGGGTACCCGATGGTCGCCACCCACGATCCGCGGATGATCGCGATCGCCGCGGAACTCGGGAAGGACCGCCCGGACTGGGAGTTCCAGATGCTGTACGGCATCCGGGACGCCGAGCAGCGGCGGCTGGCGCGGCAGCACACGATGCGCGTGTACGTGCCCTACGGCGACGAGTGGTACGGCTACTTCATGCGCCGCCTGGCCGAGCGCCCGGCGAACCTGGCGTTCTTCCTGCGGGCGCTGGTCACGCGGTGAGTTCGGTGATCCGGCGGGCGACCGGCCAGGCGCCCTCCGACGTGTTGGACAGCACCGTCCAGGTCGTCGCACCACTGTGGACGGTCCGGAAGGACACGCCGGCGTCGTGGCCCTCCAGCTGGACCGCGTCCCCGGTGAGCCAGAACCCCAGGCCGTAGCGCATGTTCTCCGCCTGGACGTGGCTGCGGGGCGCGGTCAGGTCCCGCACCCGGGACAGCGGGACGATCCGCCCGGCGAACAAGGCTGTCCAGAAGGCGTGGACGTCGGCGGCGGTCGAGTGGATCCCGCCGTCGCCACTGCCGAGCACGGGCAGGTGGAACACGTTGGTCCGCCGCTCGCCGACGTAGCCGAGCGCGACCCCGGCGGCGGGCTCGTCGGAGCGGAGGAAGGCCGTGTCCGTCATGCCCGCGGGCACGCACACCAGGTCGTGCACCAGCTCGCCGAACGGGCGGCCGGCGGCCCGTTCGGCGAGGAGGGCGAGCACCACGTAACCGCTGTTGCAGTAGGAGAACCGCTGCCCGGGCGGGAACTTCGGCGGATGCCCGTCCAGGACGCGCAGGTAGTCCTCGGTGGTGGCCAGCTCGTGCACCGGCACGGGCAGGATGTGATCGGTGATGGGCCGGTCGGCGTCCTCGTCGCAGTAGTCGCCGATGCCGGAGCGGTGCGCGAGGAGGTGTTCGACGGTGACCTCGTCGCCGATCAGCGGCAGGTCGTCGCCGAGCAGCGACCGGGCCGTGGTGTCCAGGCCGAGCACCCCGCGCTCGGCCAGCGCGGCGATCGTCAGCGCGGTGAGGCCCTTGGTGCCGCTGGCCAGGGCGAAGCTGGTGCCGACGGTGTTGGGCACCCGCAGCCCGCGGTGGGCGAAGCCGTAGGCTCGGGCGAACGTGCGGCCACCGGAGTCCACCCGGACGACACCGGAGAACCCGGTCTCGGCCGCCACCGCGTCGATCCCCGCCACCCGGGCCATTCTGCCGGGTGGCGGGGATCGTCTCACCTGGTTTTACCGTGCGGCGGCGGTGACGCGCTGGTCGCGTGTGCCGCGCAGCAGGCCGCGGTGCGCCAGCTCCGGCAGCGCGCCCTCGGCGAACCAGTACGCCTCCTCCAGGTGCGGGTACCCGGACAGCACGAACTCCTCGATGCCGAGCGAGTGGTACTCCTCGATCAGGTCGGCGACCTCGCTGTGGCTGCCCACCAGCGCCGTTCCGGCGCCGCCGCGGACCAGGCCGATGCCCGCCCACAGGTTCGGGTGGATCTCCAGCCCGCGCACGCCGCGGTCCAGGCCGCCGCCGTGCAGGGCGACCATCCGCCGCTGCCCTTCCGACTCGCTGGCGGCCAGCTGCGCCTGCGCCTTCGCCACCTGCTCCGGGCTCAGCGCGTCCAGCAGCTTGCCCGCCTCCGCCCACGCCTCGGCCGAGGTGTCCCGGGACAGGGTGTGCAGCCGGATGCCGAACCGGATCCGCCGCCCCTGCGCCTGCGCCAGCTCCCGCACGCGCCGGATCTTGTCCGCCACCTGCTCCGGCGGCTCGCCCCAGGTCAGGTACACATCGGCGTGCTTCGCCGCGACCGGCAGCGCCGCCGGGGACGAGCCGCCGAAGTACAGCGGCGGCACCGGGTCCGGCGGGGCGAGCACGGTCGCGCCCTCGACCGACAGGTGCTCGCCGGTGAAGTCGAACGGCTGCCCGCTCCACACGCCGCGCGCGATGGTGAGGAACTCGTCGGTGCGGGCGTAACGCTGGTCGTGGTCGTGGAAGTCGCCGAAGCGCTTCTGCTCGATCGAATCGCCGCCGGTGACGACGTTGAGCAGCAGCCGGCCGCCGGAGATCCGCTGGTAGGTGGCGGCCATCTGGGCGGCCAGGGTCGGCGAGAGGACGCCGGGGCGGAACGCGACGAGGTACTTGAGCCGCTTGGTCTCGCGGAGCAGCGCCGCGGTGGTCAGCCAGGCGTCCTCGCACCAGGTGCCGGTCGGGGTGAGCACGCCCGCGAACCCGAGCTGCTCGGCGGCGCGGGCGATCTGCGCCAGGTAGTCGATGGTGGGTTCGCGCTGGGCGACCGGGCCGAGCGAGCGGTTGGCGTGGAACCGTTCGACGATCGTGCGGCCGTCGCCGGTGGTGGGCAGGAACCAGTGCGGTGTGATGGTCATGTCATCCCCTCGCTGCGGCCAGGTCGGCGGCGAACCGGGTGTCGGTGAACCCGGCGAAGTCCACACGTCCCGGCAGAACCTTGTCTTCGGTGAAGGCGTCGGCCAGCTGCTGTTCGGAGGCGATCACCGTGCCGTCGAGCGGCACCGGCAGATCGGGTCCGTTCTGCACGGACGCGAGCGTGACCTCCGGCTTCAGCCCGGACTCGGCGGACCAGGCCTGCGCCCACTGCTCGCGGTGCGTGCCGGCCCACTGCTGGGCCTTCGCGATCCGCACCACGTAGTCGCGGATGGCGGCGTTCTGGCCGGCGTCGGACAGCGCGTTGTGCCCGGCCACCTGGAAGGTGTAGCCGTTGGCGGTGCCGGTCCCGTCGGCGAGCACCCGGGCGCCGGTCTCCAGCTTCGCCTGGGAGGTGTAGGGATCCCACACCGCCCACGCGTCGATCTGGCGCTGGGTGAACGCGCCGTAGGCGTCGGCGGGCTGCAGGAAGGACAGCTTGACGTCCTTCGTGGACAGTCCGTTCTTGGCCAGGGTCAGCAGGATCTGGCCGTGTGCCGAGCTGCCCTTGGCCACGCCGATGGTCTTGCCCTGCAGGTCCGCGACGGTTCGCAGGGGCGAGTCGGCGGGCACGAGCAGGGCGTCGCCGGCGACGTTGCCCTGCGCGGAGCTGACGATCGAGATCCGCGCCTTCGCGGCCGCGGCGAAGATCGGCGGCGTGTTGCCGACCCCGCCGATGTCGATCGCGCCGGCCGAGGCGGCCTCCAGCAGCGGCGGGCCGGAGGTGAAGGTGGACCACTCGATCCGGTACGGCAGGTCGGTCAGCAGCCCGGCGGCCTTGAGCAGGGCCTGCGAACCACCCTTCTGGTCACCCACCGTCAACGTCACCTTCGCCAGGTCGGCCGCGCTCACCGGCGGCGGCACCGACGGGCTGGACGACGGCTCGCTCCCGCCACCGCACGCGGTGAGGCTCAGCGCGAGCGCCGTGACGGCGGCGAGGATTCTAGGCAATCGCATGGTCGGTCACTCCCAGATCGGCCAGCACCCTGGCGCGAACGTCGAGGTGGTCGGACACGGCACGCGGCCGCGGGTGGTGCAGGACGTGCTCGGCGATGATCCGCCCCTCCCCCAGGACCAGGACGCGGTCGGCCAGCAGCAGCGCCTCGTCCACGTCGTGGGTCACCAGCAGCACGCCGGGCCGGTGCTCGGTCCACAGGTCCTCGACCAGCCGGTGCATCGCCAGCCGGGTCAGGGCGTCCAGCGCGCCGAACGGCTCGTCGAGCAGCAGCAGGTCCGGTTCCCGCACCAGCGCGCGGGCCAGCGAGACCCGTTGCGCCTCACCGCCGGACAGGGTGCGTGGCCAGGCGTCGGCGTGATCGGCCAGCCGCACCTCGGCCAGGGCGCGCTCGGCGAGCGCGCGGTCCCGGCCGCGGTCGCGCAGGCCGAGGACGACGTTGCGCCACACGCGCCGCCAGGGCAGCAGCCGGGGTTGCTGGAACGCCACGGACACCGCGCCGTGGACGCCGGCCTCGCCGTCGACGGCGGTGTCCAGCCCGGCGAGGATCCGCAGCAGGGTCGACTTGCCCGAGCCGCTGCGGCCGAGCAGGGCGACGAACTCGCCCCGCCCGATTTCGAGGTCCACATCGGACAGCACGGTGCGGTCGCCGAAGCTTTTGGTCAGGCCGTGCACCCGGGCGATCAGTTCCCGCGCCATCGCAGCGCCCTCCGTTCGATCAGGCGGACCAGCGCGTCGGTGACCAGACCGAGCACGGCGTAGACGATCAGGCCGACCACGATCACGTCGGTGCGCAGGAACTCGCGCGCGTTGTTGATGAGGTAGCCCAGGCCGGCGTCGGCGTTGACGGTCTCGCCGACGATCAGCGCGAGCCACGCGACGCCGAGCGCCTGCCGCAGCCCCACCAGGGTCTGCGGCACGGCGGAGGGCAGCACGACGTGGACCAGCCGTTCCCAGCGCGTGTAGCCGAGCGCCGTGGTGGCCTCGACGAGGTGGTCGTCGACGCCCCGGATACCGGAGTGGATGTTGAGGTAGAGCGGGAACGCCACGCCGAGTGCGACCAGGACGATCTTCGGTTCCTCGCCGATGCCGAACCACAGGATGAACAGCGGGATCAGGCCCAGGAACGGCAGGGTGCGCAGCATCTGCACCGGCGGGTCGATGAGCACCCCGCCCCAGCGCGACAGGCCCGCGACCACGCCCAGCACCAGCGCGACACCGGCGCCGAACGCTAAGCCGAGCCCGACGCGGACGATCGACACGGCGAACGCCTCGCCCAGCTCGCCGGAGCGCGCGGTCTCGATCCCGGCCTGCAGGACCGTCCACGGTGAACTGAGCTTGTCCGGCGAGAGCACACCGGTCGAGGAGGCCAGCTGCCACAGGGCGAGCAGCGCGAGCGGACTGATCCAGCGGCGCAGGTCGGGCAGGCGGCGTCTCCGGGCCGGACGCGGCCGCGTCCCGGATGCCTCCTCCGGGCGCGCGAGAACGTCCGTTGCGGACAGCGACACGGATTTTCTCCCATTTTTTGCGGGGGTTTCCCGGAAAATGCTTCCTCCCACGATCGGGTGGGTCAACGTCCTCCCGGATCGCGGAACCGGCGTCGCTGAGCAGGCCGGAGTTTCGTTCACCGCTTGGGGAAACGTTGACAGGGCGGCGGATCGGCGGTCAGGCTGCCCGGGTGACCGACTTCCAGCCGCTGACTTCCGTCGAAGGCCTCCCGCTTCTCGGCGGCTCCGGCCGTTTCCGCGTCCTGCAGAACTCCGAGCGGGGGCTGTTGCTCGAACTGGAGTACCCGGCGGGGGTGGCCTCGCCGGAGCACTTCCACGACCACGACAGCTTCGTCTACGTGCTCTCGGGTGAGGTGACCGGCACGCTGGACGGGCAACCGGTGCGGCTGGGCCCCGGCGGCACGGTGGTGCACCCACGCGGCGTGCGGCACACGATCAGCGCGGTGACGGACAGCCGGTGGCTGGAGTTCAAGGCGCCGCCACCGGAGGTGGGGCGCGTGCTCAGGTGATGTCGGCGCCGACACCGGAGCAGTGCGCGCGCTCATCGCACCCACTCGGCTCCCTCCGGCAGGGAAATGCGGATGTCACCGCCGTCGTGGGCACGGGCCAACCACACCGCGCCCGCCCCACGGCGCCGGCCATCACCCAGCCTGTCTTTTCGACCGCGGGCGCGTGCTCAGGTGATGTCGGCGCGGCCGTCGAACCGGTAGCCGATCCCGCGGACCGTCGTGATCGAGAAGCGGTCGATCTTGCTGCGCAGCTTGCGGACGTGCACGTCGATCGTGCGGCCGCGGCTCGGTCCGGGCAGGCGCCACACGTGCTCGGTCAGCGCCTCGCGGTCGAAGACCCGGCCGGGGTGGCTCGCCAGGAACAGCAGCAGCTCGTACTCCAGGCGGGTCAGCTCCACCTCGGCGCCGTGCGAGCGGACCCGCCGCGACGTGGTGTCGATGCACAGCGCGGCATCCAGGGCGTCCAGCGCTTCGCCGATCACCGCGCCGATGCGGTCCGGATCGCCGTGGACGACGATGTGCAGCTCGACCGCGCCGTCCGGCCGGTCGACCCGGGTGAGGGACTGCGTCATGGACCCATGCAAGCCACGGGGCCACCGGGGGGTCAATCGCGTCCCGGTGCGTGGGCGCGGGTTGCCGCGCGCCGCGTGGCAGACTCGGGCCGTGGCAAGGCAGCCGACCGGTGAGTCCGTTCTCTCCCGCGCCGTGCGGATCTTCGAGGCCTTCACGCCGGACGAACCGGTCCTGCAGGTCTCCGAGATCGCGCGGCGGACGGGTCTGCACCTGGCCACCGCGTCCCGCCTGGTGGCCGAGCTGACCAGCCACGGCCTGCTCACCCGCGACGACGACCGCCGGGTGCGGATCGGCGTGCGGATGTGGGAGCTGGCCCTGCGCGCCTCCCCCACGGCCACGCTCCGCGACGCCGCGATGCCGTTCATGGAGGACGTCCACGCCGTCGTCGGGCACCACGTGCAGCTCGGTGTCCGCGACGGCGACGAGGTGATCTTCCTCGAACGCCTCTCCGCCCCGAAGGCGGTGATCAACTACACCCGGGTCGCCGGCCGGCTGCCGCTGCACGCGTCCTCCTCCGGGCTCGTCCTGCTCGCCCACGGGCCCGCCGACCTGCGCGAACGCGTGCTCGCCAGGCCGCTGCGGGCCTACACCGCCAACACCATCACCACACCGGACCGCCTGCGGGCCACGCTGGCCGACATCCGCAAACAGGGTTTCGCCTGGTGCCCGGGTCACATCCACGAGGAGGCGCTCGGGGTCGCCGTCCCCGTGAAGGACGCGCGCGGCATCGTCGTCGCGGCCCTGTCGGTCATCGTGCCCAACACCGCCGAGAGCAGGGCGGTCACCGGAATCCTGATGGCCGCCGCCCGCGGCATCACCCGCTCGCTCCCGGCCTCGCCTCTCATTCAGTGAGAACCCGGTCGCCACCCGGCGCCGCGGAAACGCATCCTTCGTGCCAGCAACCCAGCCGCAAGGAGGCGTCCGGTGAGCCAAGTCGTGACCCTGCAGGTCACCGCACGAGAACAACGCGCCGAGGGGGTGCTGGCGCTGACCCTGTCCCGCCCGGACGGCGGCCGGCTGCCGGACTGGACCCCCGGCGCGCACATCGACCTCGTGCTCCCCAACGGGGAAACCCGCCAGTACTCGCTGTGCGGCGACCGGTGGGACGCCCACCGCTACCGCATCGGCGTGCTGCGGGAACCCGCCGGACGCGGCGGTTCGGCGTACGTGCACGACCACCTGCGCGTCGGCGACCGCGTCGGCGTCGGCGGGCCGCGCAACAACTTCCCGCTCGTGCCCAGCGACCGCTACCTGTTCGTCGCGGGCGGCATCGGCATCACCCCGCTGCTGCCGATGATCCACCAGGCCGACCTGCTCGGCGCGGACTGGACACTGCTCTACGGCGGCCGCCGCCGCGCATCGATGGCCTTCACCGACGAGCTGGCCGGGTACGGCGACCGCGTCCACCTGGTGCCGGAGGACGAGCACGGCCTGCTCGACCTCGCGTCCTGGCTGGGCACCCCGCGCCCGGGCACCAGGGTCTACTGCTGCGGGCCCGCTCCCCTGCTGGCCGCCGTGGAAACCGCTTGCCAGAGCTGGCCGCCGCACTCGCTGCACGTCGAACGCTTCACCGCGCGTGAGCAGGCCCCGGTGCGGGACGAGCCGTTCGAGGTCGAGCTGCGGCGGACCGGCGCGACCGTCACCGTCACCCCGGAGGTCTCGGTGCTGGACGCGGTGCGCGGCGCGGGCGTGGACGTGCTGTCCTCGTGCCGGCAGGGCACCTGCGGCACGTGCGAAACCGGTGTGCTGGCGGGGATTCCGGACCACCGCGACTCGATCCTCGCCGACCACGAGCGCGCGGACGGCGATTGCATGTTCGTGTGCGTGTCCCGTTCCCGCACCGACCGCCTGGTCCTCGACCTGTGACCCGGAGGCCCCCAATGATCACCGACGACACCGACCCGTTCGCGCCCGAGGTCCTGGCCGAACCGGAACCCCTGCACGCGAAGCTGCGTGACGCCGGCCCGGTCGTGTACCTGAGCCGCTACGACGTCTACGCCCTCGCCCGCTACGAACACGTGCACGCCGCGCTGGTGAACTGGCAGGACTTCTCCTCCGCCGCGGGCGTCGGACTGGCCAACTTCCGCGTGGAGAAGCCGTGGCGCCCGCCGAGCCTGCTGCTCGAGGCCGACCCGCCGCACCACGACGCCCCGCGTCGTGTGCTGTCCGGGATCCTCGGCCCGCGCGCGCTGCGGAAGCTGCGTCAGGACTGGTTCGCCGCGGCCGACGACCTGGTCGACAGCGTGCTGGACACCGAACTGGACGTCGTCCCCGCGCTCGCCGAGGCGTTCCCGCTGCGCGTCTTCCCGGACGCGGTCGGCATCGGCCGCGAGGGACGCGAGAACCTGTTGCCCTACGGCAACTTCGCCTTCAACGCGTTCGGCCCGCGCAACGAGCTGGTCACCGCACTGGCCGCCGACATGCCGAAGTGGTCGGCGTGGGTGAACGAGCAGTGCGCCCGCGACCGGCTCACCGGCGACGGGTTCGGCGCGGCGATCTGGGCCGCCGCCGACCGCGGCGAGATCACCCACGAGCAGGCTCCGCTGGTGGTCCGGTCGCTGCTCACGGCCGGGGTGGACACGACGGTGCACGGGCTGGCCGCCGCGCTCTACGCCTTCGCCACGCACCCCGGCCAGTGGGACCGGCTGCGCGCGCAGCCCCAGCTGGCCCGGGCCGCCTTCGACGAGGCGGTGCGGTGGCAGTCGCCGGTGCAGACGTTCTTCCGCACCGCCACGCGGGACATGCCCATCGCGGACGTGACCGTCCCGGCCGGGCACAAGGTCCTGATGTTCCTCGGCGCCGCCAACCGGGATCCGCGCCGCTGGGCCGATCCGGACGTGTTGGACCTCGGCCGCGACCCGTCCGGCCACGTCGGGTTCGGGATGGGCCTGCACCAGTGCGTCGGCCAGCACGTCGCCCGGCTGGAGGCCGAGGCGCTGCTGACCGCGCTGGCGAAGCGGGTGCGCCGGTTCGAACTGCTCGGCCCGGGCACCCGCCACCTGAACAACACGCTGCGCGCGTGGCGGTCGCTGCCGATGCGGCTGCACCTCAGTCCGCCGCGGCGGTGAGCGACACCGGGGTGGGCCGGGTCGCGGACAGCGCCGTCCACGCGCTGGTCACCCCGACCACCGCGAACGCGCCCAGCACCAGGACGGCGACCAGCGGCCACGGCACCACCAGGACGGACTGCCCGGTGATGCGGCCGGCCGCCGACGAGATGCCGATCAGCGTCGCCGACGCGGCCAGGCCGCCCAGCACCAGGCCGATGCCGGTGACCGCGCCGGACTCGAGCACCGCGGCCCGCACCACCTGAGCGCGGGTCAGGCCGGTCACCCGCGCCACGGCGAACTCGCGGCGGCGGTCGGCGGCGGCGATCACCACGGCGTTGATCACCGCGATCAGCGCGTACAGCCCGGCCAGGCCCATGATCACGGTCATGATGCCGGTGCTGACGTCCTGCTGCTCCGAGCTGGCGGCGGCGATCCAGTCGTCCACTGTGGTCAGTTCGCCGCGGCCGGCCAGTGCGCTCGCGTCGGCGCCGGGTTCCAGTCGCACGATGGACTCGGTGGGTGCGCCTGCCAGCAGCGCGGCGGGCACGATCTCGCGCGGCACCAGGAACTCGGCGCCGCCGCCGAGGGATTCCGGCAGCTCGGCCACGACCCGCAGGTCCAGTTCGGACTCGCCGATCCGGGCGGTGACGGTGCTGCCGACCGGGGCGAAGCCGTCGGCGACGGCGATGGCGGGTCCGGTCAGGTCGGCGAGCGAGCCGCTCGCCGGGCCGCGGGTGTGGGTCGCGGCGTAGGCGGCGGGGTCGACCACGGTCGCGACGCCCTGTTCGGTGTCGGTGTCGTCGTCGGAGTAGGTGACGACCGAGACCGGCACCCGGGCCTGCGGGGACACCACGGCCACCCCGGGAACGTCCAGATCGGACGGTCCGGTGGTGGTGACGACGAGGTCGCCGCGGATGTCGGCGCGCTGCTCGATCTCGGCGCCCTTCCCGATGGTGGCGAGCGTGCCCGCCTGGGCAACCAGCAGCGCGACCAGCACGATCAGCGGGGCGGCGGTGGAGGCGCTGCGGCGGACCCCGTCGCGCAGGTTCGCCTCGGCGAGCCGTCCCAGCGGGCCGCGCAGCACCAGCCCGGCCACGCGTCCGGCCAGGGGCACGACCAGCGGGCTGAACGCGGTCAGCGCGACCGCAGCGGCGATGGCGGTGTTGATCGACAGCGCGATGGCGCCGTCGGGTGGGGCGAAGGCGGACACGATGGCCATGGCGACCGCCCCGGCCAGGAACAGCACCCCGAAGAACCAGCGGGCGCCGGTCATCACGCGGGCCGCGGCGCCGGTTTCGCGCAGGGCTTCCAGCGGGCGGACCTTCGCGGCCCGGCGGGAGGCGGCGAGCACCCCGGCGACCGAGACGCCGAGCCCGATGCCCGCGGAGACACCGAGGATCCAGTCCTGCCAGCGCGGGGTGAACGTGGGCGGGACGAACCCGAGATCGCGCAGCAGCCAGGTCTGGATCCGCATCACCAGCAGGCCGAGCGGCGCGCCGACGGCGGTGCCGAGCACCCCGAGCAGCAGGGCCTCGGACAGCAGCAGGCGGCGGACCTGGCCGCGGCCGCCGCCGACGAGCCGCAGCAGCGCCAGGTCGCGGCGGCGCTGGGCGACGGTGAAGGCGAAGGTCGAGCTGACGATGAACACCGCGAGGAACGCCGAGATGCCCAGGGTCAGCGCGAGCAGGGTGATCGCTTCGACGACCGTGCCGCCGGCGGTCGCCGCGGAAACCAGGATCAGCAGGGACGACTGGACGAGCGCGACCCCGAGGCACACGGTGAGGATCGCGCCGAGGAACAGCGTCCAGCGGTCGGTGAAGGTGTTCCAGGACAGGCGCAGCATCGTCAGGCCTCCAGGCGGGCGAGGCGGTCGGCGACCTCGCGGGCGGTCGGGGCGGCGGCGTGGCCGACGATGCGGCCGTCGCGCAGGAACACCACGGAGTCGGCGGCGGCCGCGGCGGCCGGGTCGTGGGTGACCATGACGATGCTCTGGCCCGCGGTGACGAGTTCGCGCAGCAGGCCGAGGACCTTGCGGGCCGCGGCCGAGTCGAGGGCGCCGGTGGGTTCGTCGGCGAACAGGACGCGGGGCCGGGTGACCATGGCCCGGGCGATCGCGACGCGCTGCTGCTGGCCGCCGGACAGCTCACGCGGCCGGTGCCGGCGGCGGTCGTCGAGCCCGACGGCGGCGAGCACCGCGCGGACGTCCTTCGTGGACGGTCGTGCCCCGGCGAGCTTGAGCGGGAGCGCGACGTTCTGCTCGGCGGTGAGGGAGCCGATGAGGTTGAAGCTCTGGAAGACGAAGCCGATCTCGCGGCGGCGCAGCGCGGTGAGGTCGGCGTCCCCGGCGGTGGTGATGTCCTGGCCGCCGAGCAGGACCTGCCCGCTGGTGACGCGTTCCAGGCCGGCGGCGCAGTGCAGCAAGGTGGACTTGCCGGAGCCGGAGGGCCCCATCACGGCGGTCCAGGACCCGGCCGGGAAGGCGACGCTCACGCCGTCCAGGGCGCGAACCTGCTGCGGCCCCGCGGCGTAGGTGCGGGTGACGGCGCGGAGTTCGACGGCGGGCAGCCCGTGCTGGTGATCCGCGGCGGTCAGCACGGATTCCCGAGGTGTTGTCATGGATCAAATCCCATCGCGGAACGCCTCGGCGGTCAGCGGTGCCGACCACCGGATCCGCGGTGGGGCTGGCCCTACCCCCGGCCGTCAGGCGGATCGCGGGCGCACCACCAGCACGGGACAGCCGGCGTGGTGGATCAGCGCCTGGCTCGTCGACCCCAGCACCAGCCCGCGGAACCCGCCGCGGCCGCGGCTGCCGACCACCACCAGCTGCGCGTTCCGGCTGCGGGCCAGCAACTCGTCCCGTGGGCGGTCCCGCACCACGACCCGCTCCACCCGCACGTCCGGGTACCGCTCGTGCCAGCCGGCCAGCCGCTCGGCCAGCAGGCGCTGTTGCTCGCTCTCCACCTCGGCCCAGTCGAGGTCCGGGGCGGGCAGCGGGACGCCGTAGTCGGCGTCGCTCCAGGCGTGGACCGCCACCAGCGGCACCTCCCGCCACGCGGCCTCGTCGAACGCGACCGCCAGCGCCTGCTCGCTGGTCGGGCTGCCGTCGACGCCCGCGACCACCGGGCCGCTGGCGTCCGGGCGCCGGCGCACCACCGCGACCGGGCACGACGCGTGCGCGCTCACCGACACGGCCGTCGACCCGGCGAGCATCCCGGTGAACCCGCCCCGCCCGGACGAGCCGAGCACGATCATCCGGGCCGCGCGCGAGCACTCCAGCAGCAGCGACACCGCCGGTTCCAGCGGCATCTCGGTGGACACCGGCACCTCGCCCGCCACCGCCGCCGCCTCGGCGAGCAGCTGCTGCCCGGCGCGCTGCAGCTCGTCGAAGAAGCTCTGCGGCACCGGCAGGCCGCCGTCGAACCGGCCGCCGGTGACGTCGGCCGCGTAGACCAGCCGCAGCGGCAGCTTGCGCAGTGCCGCCTCGCCCGCCGCCCACCGGACGGCGTCCAGCGCCGCCGGCGAACCGTCCACTCCGACCACGATCTCCTCCGCCATGCCTGCCACGCTACTCACGCTTGACCTCCAGCGCGGTGGAGGTTGCAGCCTGGGTCCATGCGAGTGATCGAGGTGGAGCGGTTCGGCGGTCCCGAGGTGCTGCGGGTGAAGACGGTGCCCGACCCGCACCCGGGGCCAGGGCAGGTCGTGATCGAGGTGAAGGTGGCGGGCGTGTTGTCGATCGACACGGTGATCCGCCGGGGTGAGGCCGGGCACCTGTTCCCGGTGACACCGCCGTACGTGCCCGGGGTGGGGGCGGCCGGTCAGGTCACCGAGATCGGCGAGGGGGTCGACCCGTCGTGGTGCGGGGAGTGGGTGCTGGCCGACGTCGACGGCGGCGGGTACGCCGAACAGGTGGTGGCGACGCCGGATCAGCTGATCCGCATCCCCGCCGGGGTGGGGCTGCGGGAGGCGATGGCGCTGCTGCACGACGGGTCGACGGCGCTGGCGGTGTTCGAACGGGTGGCCGTCCAGCGCGGTGAGCGGGTGCTGGTGCAGCCGGCCGGGGGTGGGCTGGGCAGCCTGCTGGTGCAGCTCGCGCACGCGGCGGGCGCATGGGTGATCGGCGCGGCGCGGGGCGCGGAGAAGCTGGAGACGGTGCGGGCGCTGGGCGCGGACGCGGTGGTGGACTACAGCGAGCCGGGGTGGGCTTCGCGGGTCGGTCCGGTGGACGTGGCGTTCGACGGCGTGGGCGGCGACCTGGGCCGGGCGGCCGCGGAGCTGGTCGTGCGCGGTGGCCGGTACTCCAGCTACGGGTGGGCCGGGGGCGCGCCCGTCGCGGTGGACGAGGTGAAGCCGGACGTGACGGCCTACGGGCTGGAGCAGCTGCACGACTACGCCCCCGGCCGCCACGACCGGGCGGAACGGATGCTGCGCCTGGCCGCCCGGGGCGCCGTGCGGACGGTCATCGGGCAGACCTTCCCGCTCACCCACGCCGCCGACGCGCACCGGGCGCTGGAAGACCGCGCCGCGAAGGGGAAGACGCTGCTGCTGATCTAGCCACGGCGGTGACGCCTGCACCGGCCGGGCTCACTCGTCGCGGTGGAACTCCGCTCGCACGCCCAGCAGCCGCACCGGGCGGGTCCACTCGAAACGGTCCAACAGGGACAGTGCGGCGCGCTCGATCTCGGCGTGGTCGCTCGTCGGCGCGGGCAGGGTGACGCTGCGGGTGTAGGTGAGGAACGGCTTGAACCGCACCTTGACCCCGATCCGCACCGCCGGGCGGCCCTCGGCCAGGACGTCCTCGGCGACCCGCGCCGCCAGCACCGACACCTGCGCCTCCACCGACGCGCGGTCCTCCAGATCCGTCTGGAAGGTCGTCTCCCGGCTGCGTGAGCGCGCCAGGTACGGCGTCGCCGTCACCTCGGTGTCGCCGGCGCCCTGGGCGAGCAGCCGGTACCACGGCCCCATCGTCGGCCCGAAGCGCGCCGCCAGCTCGTCCGGGTCGGCGGTGCCCAGGTGCCGCACGGTGGTCAGCCCCGCCGCCGCGAGCTTCTTCGCCGTCTTGCGCCCGATCCCCCACAGCGCGTCGGTCGGCCGGTCGGCCATCACCTCGACCCAGTTCGCGCGCGTCAGCCGGTAGATCCCGCCCGGCTTGGCGAACCCGGTCGCGATCTTGGCCCGCACCTTGTTGTCGCCGATCCCGACGGCGCAGGACATCCCGGTCCGCTCGGCCACCCGCTGCTTGACCTCCGCCGCCAGCGCCTCCGGATCGCCGGTCCGGGCCCCCAGGAACGCCTCGTCCCACCCGATCACCTCGACGACCACCGGGAAGGTCCGCAGCGTCGCCATCACGCGCTCCGAGACCTCTTCGTAGGCCTCCTTGTCGACCGGCAGGAACACCGCGTCCGGGCACCGCCGGGCCGCCAGCCGCAGCGGCATGCCCGACTGGATGCCGAACTCGCGGGCCTCGTACGAGGCGGTGGCCACCACGGCCCGCTCGGCCGGGTCGCCGGATCCGCCGACCACCACCGGCTTGCCGCGCAGCTCGGGGTGCCGGGCGACCTCGACCGCCGCGATGAACTGGTCCAGGTCCACGTGCAGGACCCAGTTGTCCGGGCACACGCGGTCCAGGCTAGCCGGACAGCTCGATCTCCAGCGACAGCAACCGCGAGCTCAGCCCCTTGCCGTGGGTGTCCAGCGCGAGCGACGTGGTGACCCCGCCGCCGAGCGCCTGCCGGCACCGGAACTGCAGCGCGCACAGCTTCGGCAGCGCGTACCGGACGACCTCGCCGCGCACCTGGCCGGCCAGGTGCTCCCGGACCCGCTCCGCGGTCACCTCGCGCGCCAGGTCCGCGAAGTGCCGGTCGTCGTAGGGGAACAGCGACAGGATCGACGTGTCGCCCTTGTCGCCCGCCCGGCAGTGCGCGATCTCGTGCAGCATCACCCGCACGGCGGACCTCCGAACACGGTCACCGCGGGCTCCACCCGGTCCCGGTCGATCAACGTGGACACGATCCCGATCACCTCCGTCACCGCCGTCCGGACGCCCCCGCCGCCGGCCGGCCCGTTCGTGTAGAGCGCCTCCACCTCGTGGCAGACGACCTCGGCCCCGGCCCGGTCCGCGGCCGACGCGGCGACCCGCAACCGGCACTCCGGCGACCCCTCCGCGCCGAGCACGTCGGCCCGGACCCGCACCGGCGCGCCCGCGAGCCGCCGCGCGACCACCTCCCCGGCCAGCTCGGCGCGGGCCCGGGCGCCCGGACCCTGGTAGGAGATCCCGGCCTCGGCCCGCCACCCGGCGCGGTAGCCGACGCTGACCTTCAACCGCTCGGGCCGCGCCCGGCCGGCCGCGCCGCGCACCGCCGAGCCGTCCGGCCCGGTCTCGGTGACCGTCACCTCGCGCAGGTCGAGCGTGACGTCCGGGGTCAGGTAGGCGGTGGGGTCGGTGACCTCGTAGAGCAGCTGTTCCCGCACCGTCGCCCGCGACACCAGGCCGCCGGTGCCTGCCGGCTTGGACACCTCGACACCGCCGTCGGCACGCACGTCGGCGAACGGGAAACCCAGCTCGGCCAGGCCGGGCACGTCCTTGCGGCCGGGGTCGGCGAAGTAGCCGCCGGTGAGCTGGCCGGCGCACTCCAGCAGGTGCCCGGCCACGGTCCCGGCCGCCATCGCCGCCGGATCGCGCAGGTCCCAGCCGAGCCGCTGGGCCAGGGGCGCGGTGAACAGCGACGGATCGGCGACCCGGCCGGTGAGCACCACCTGGGCGCCGGTGTCCAGCGCGGGCAGGATCTGCTCGGCGCCGAGGTAGGCGTTGGCGGAGACGAGCTCACCGTGCGCGGCGAGCGGACGGCCGGTCTCCAGGGCGGGGGCGGCCGGGTCGATCCGGTCGAGCACGTCGTCCCCGGTCAGCACCGCGACACCCAGCCCGAGCCCGAGGCGGTCGGCCAGATCCGCGGTCACCCGGCCGGCGGCGAGGGGGTTCGCCGCGCCCATGTTGGTGATCACCCGCACGCCGCGGGCGGCGGTGATCGGCAGCAGCCGTTCGAACCGGGCCACCAGCCGCGGATCGTAACCGGCTGACGGGTCGGCCAGCCGGCGCTGCTGGCCGAGCGCGATCGTCCGTTCCGCCAGGCACTCCAGCACGAGGTCGGCCAGGTCCCCGTCGCGGGCGAGCGCCTCCGCGGGCTCGAACCGGTCCCCGGCGAACCCCGCTCCCCCACCGATCCGCACGCAGTTCATGCACTCCCCTGGATCGCGCCCGTGACAAGGGCGACGGCGGTCATGACGACAGTCGTGCCGAACGCCCACTTGAAGACGAACCGCTGGTGCTCGCCCAGATCCACGCCCGCCAAGCCGAGCAGGATGAACGTGGACGCGGTCAGCGGGCTGAGCGGGAACCCGGTGGTCATCTGCCCGAGCAGCGCGGCGCGGGCGATCTCCGCCGGATCACCGCCGAGCGCCGCGCTCGTCTCGGCGAGCACCGGCATCACCCCGAAGTAGTAGGCGTCCGGGGTGAACACCAGGCTCAGCGGCATCCCGGTCACCGCCGTGAGCACGGGCAGCGCGCCACCGGCCCAGTCCGGCACGACGCCCACCAGCGCACGCGCCATCGCCTCGATCATCCCGGTGCCGGACAGGACGCCGGTGAACACCCCGGCGGCGAAGATCATCGTGGTCACCAGCACCACGTTGTGCCCGTGCCGCTCGAACAGCTCCTGCTGCCGGCTCCACTTCGGACGGTTGACCAGCAGGGCGAGCACGAACGCGCCGACGAACAGCACCTCCAGCTTCGCCACCTGGGCCAGCAGGGCGGCGACCAGGGCGAGGGTCAGCACGACGTTGGCCCAGTACCGCACGCGATCGGCGCGGGTGCGCTCCACCGAAGCGGCCGGGATCTCACCGTCGAGGTCGAGCACGCCGATCCGCCTGCGCTCGGCGCGGCCGATCAGCCACGCGGCGAGGAGCACCCAGGCGATCCCGGCCAGCATCGCGGGCAGCAGCGGCAGGAAGATCCGCCCGCTGTCGGCGTTCAGCGCCGCCATCGCCCGCGCGGTCGGGCCGCCCCACGGGACCAGGTTCATCACGCCGGCGCCGAGGGCGACGACCCCGGCGAGCACCAGCCGCCGCATCCCGAGCCGCTGGTACAGCGGGAGCAGCGCGGACACGGTGATCAGGAACGTCGAGGCGCCGTCGCCGTCGAGGGCGACCAGCACGGTGAGCGCGGCGGTGCCGACCGTGATCTTCAGCGGATCGCCCTTCGCCCACCGCAGGATCCGCCGCACGGCCGGGTCGAACAGGCCGGCGTCGATCATCAGGCAGAAGTACAGGACCGCGAAGGTGATCATGATCGCGACCGGGGCGACGGTGGTGAGCCCCTTGCCGATCAGCTCGCCCAGACGCGGGGCCGCGCCCACGGCGAGCGCGGCCACCACCGGAACCACGGTGAGCGCCAGCAGGACCGAGACGCGGCGCGAGAGCACCCCGGCGAGGAACATGCCGATCGTCAGAAAGCCCGCCAGGGCAAGCATCTCGGAGACCTCCAGTGCGCTGTCGACGATGACGCCTGCCGACTCTGCGGCATCACAGCTATCGAGGTCAAACAAGAGTTCCGCATAGACTCATGCGTCATGCGCATGGATCTGACGGTGCAGCAGCTCCGGGCCGTGGTCGAGGTGGCCGACGCCGGCGGGTTCACCACGGCCGCCCAGCGGCTGCACCTGGCCCAGGTCGTCGCTGAGCCGCACGGTCGCCGAGGTCGAACGCAAGGTGGGCGTGCCGCTGTTCGAGCGCACCACCCGGCGGCTGGTGCCCACCGCCGAGGGCGTGGAGTTCACCCGGATCGCCCGGGAGGTCCTGGCCTCGTTCGACGCCGGGCTGCGGCACTTCACCGGATTCCTCGCCGGCACGCGCGGGCACGTCCGGGTGGCGACCCTGCCGTCGCTGGCCGCGATCCTGCTGCCGCCGGTGATCGCCCGCTACCGGCGGGAGCTGCCGGACGTCGAACTGTCCATCGAGGACTGCCTGTCCGACGAGGTGCTCACCCGGGTCCGCTCCGGCGCGGTGGACCTCGCGGTCACGGTCGCCGGCGAGCCGCCCGGCGACCTGGAGGTGCGGCCGCTGGCGGCCGACGAGTGCTGCTGCGTCTTCCCGCCCGGCCACCCCTTCGCGGACGCGGAAACGCTGACCTGGCAGGACATCTCCGGTGAGCCGTTCATCGCGTTCTCCCCCGGCAGCAGCATCCGGCCGCTGGTGGACCACGCGCTCGCCGGGGCCGGGGTCGTGCCCGGCCGCACCATCGAGGCACGCAACATCGCCGCCGTCGCCGGGCTCGCCGCGGCCGGGCTGGGCGTGTCCGCGATCCCCGGCCTGGTGCTGCCGCTGGTCGCCTTCGCCGGGCTGCGCCACCGGCCGCTGGACGGGCCGCGCGCCGAGCGCACGATCGCCCTGGTGCGCGACCCGTCCAGGCCGCGGCCGCCGGCCGTCGCCGCGTTCACCGAAGCCCTGCTGCGGGCCCGGGACCGCGGCGACGGCCTGCCGGATCACGCGCGCTGGCTCACCCGCCGTGGCAGTGGCCCTGCGCCGAGGGCGGCACGTCCAGCGTCGGGTTCCGGTCGAAGAAACCGACCGGCTTCAGCTTGAACCCGGTGTAGTCCACGGGCATCACCGGCCAGTCCTCCGGGCGCGGGAAGTGCGTCAGCCCGAAGGTGTGCCACAGCACGATGTCCTCGCCGTCGATGTCCCGGTCGGCCGCCGTCCACGCGGGCAGCCCGGCGCCGCCGGGGTTCTGGTTCACCAGGTCCCCGGCCGGATAACGCTCGGCGGCGTCGTAGCGGGTCACCCACAGGTGCTTCGTCGCGAACGTCGCCCGCGCGTGCACCGACGACGACTCGTCCGCCAGCAGCGTCGGCTGCCCCTCCGGGTACAGCACGTACGCCGGGTTGCGGCCGAAGCGGTTCCGCCGCTCCGGGTTGACGATGTGCCACACCCGGCCACGGGTGTTGTCGGCGGCACGCGCCGCCTCCGACTCCCGGGTCAGCCGCGTGCGGGCCTCGCGGAAGGCGTTGCCGTACGGGTTGGCCTCGCTCACCGGCACCCGCACCGCGTCGACCTCGTCCACCGCGTTGCGGTCACCGTCGACGCTGACGTCCAGCCGCGCGCAGAACAGGTGCTGGTGGTAGGGCGCGCCCAGGCCGGGCGCCATCTCGGTCGCGTACTCGTGCCCCTCCGCCGGGTAGGCCGAGGTGAACGTGATGCCGGTGGCCTTCGCCTCCAGCTCGATCGTGCCGTCGAGGTAGAAGTACCAGTAGAAGCCGTAGTCGTAGTTGCCGATCGTGGTGAAGAACGACACCACCAGCCGCCGCTGCCGCCGCGTCTCGTGCGAGCCGGCGAACATGTCGCTGTGCTTCCACAGCACGCCGAAGTCCTCTTCGTGCATGCAGATCGCGTTGCGGATGGTGCGCGGCTCGCCGAGGTCGTCGGCCACCACGGCGTCGAAGTAGCGGATCTCGCCCAGGCAGTCGCAGCCCAGCTCCAGCGAGTTGGTGTAGCGGGCGAACATGTACTCGCCGCAGTCGAAGTAGTTCTGCCAGAACCGCACCGGCGACGGGTCGGCGTAGGGCACCACCATCTCGGCCACCGACGCCCGGTACAGCACCGGCCGCTCGTGGAACGCGATCTGGTGCAGGGTCAGGCCTTCCCGCTCGTTGAAGCCCAGCCGCAGGTCCCAGTTCTCCCACCGCACCCGGCTGCCCTCGACCGTGAAGCTCGGGCCCTCGGGCTGGGTGATCTCGATCGGCTTGAGCGTGGTGCGGTGCGGCCCGGTCTGCGCCGGGTCGTCGAAGTTGCCCGGCTCGGCCGGCACCGGCAGGTCCCGGTGGTCGATCACCCGCGTCACCGCGCGGGCGGTCAGGTCGACGTAGGCGACCAGCCCGTCCACCGGGTGCGCCCACGGGTGGTCCTTGGCGTGCAGCTGCTGGAAGCCCAGCGCCCGCACCACGCGCCGCCCGGTCTCCTCCGGGTGGTCGTAGGCGCCCGCGGACAGCGGCACCGCGCGCACCGTGGCGGGGTCGAGGCCGCGCCTGCGCAGCGCCTCGGTCCACCGCGGTTCGGCGTTCAGGATGTCCTCGATCAGCTCGAACTCGGTGTCGATGATCGGCGGCTGGCCGTCGGTGACCGGGTCGATCTCCCGCAGCTCGTCCACAGTGGACCGGGTGACCGACACGACCACGTCCGTCGACGTGCCGTCGGCCAGGTCGAGCAGGATCGCCCGGAACCGGCGGTCCACGTCGTCGCCCCGCTGGCGGGCGCGCACCGCCGCCTTGTCCGGCTCCTCCAGCGCGAGGAAGGCGAACCGGGCGGATTCGCCCAGCAGCCCGGCGGCGGCGAGGATCTCGCGGACGGCGCGCACCTCCCCGGCGGTCATCGGGTCCAGCGGGTGCGCGGTGGTGATGCGTTCTTCGGCGAGTGTCATCGGCGATCCTTTCAGGCGAGGGCGGGTTCGGTGGCGGGCGAGCGCAGGACGGCCGAGAGCACGGCGCCGAGGGCGAACGCTCCGGCGAGCACGGCGAAGATGACGGCGGCCAGGCCGGACGAGCCGCCGATGAGCGTCGGGAAGTTGAGCACGGTCAGCACCAGGCACGTGCCCAGCCCGGCCAGGCCGAGCACCGGCGCGGCGAACGTGTGCCAGGCGCGCCGGTCCACCCGCGTGCGGCGGAAGAACACCACCACAGCCAAGCACGTCAGCGTCATCAGCACGAGCACGCCGAGGGTCGCGGTGCCGGCCATCCACGAGAACACCTGGGTCACCGGGTCCATCCCGGCCAGGGCGAACACCGCGATCAGCGCGACCGCGCTCGCCGACTGCGCCAGCGACGCGACGTGCGGCGAACCGTGGCGGGCGTGGCTGCGGCCGCACGCGGCGGGCAGCGCCCCGGAGTTGCCGAGCGAGAACGCGTACCGGGCGAGGACGTTGTGGAACGACAGCAGCGCGGCGAACAGGCTCGTGACCAGCAGGACCTGCACCACGTCGGCGCCGGCGGTGCCCAGGTAGCGGCCGACCGTGGTGATCAGCATGCCGCCCGGGTCGGCACCGGCCTGCTCGACCGCGCCCGCATCCCCCCACGCGGACACGACCGCCCAGCTGGACAGCGTGTAGAACCCGGCGATGAGCAGCAGCGACAGGTAGGTGGCGCGCGGGATCGTGCGGGCCGGGTCGCGGGCCTCGTCCCGGAAGACCGCGGTGGCCTCGAACCCGATGAAGCTCGCGATGGCGAACATGATCGCGATGCCCACCGAGCCGGAACCGATCTGCGCGGGCTGCAGGAACGCCGTGGACAGCCCGCCGTCCCCGCCGCGCACGGTGACGACCGCGTCGAAGACCAGCACGATCCCGGCCTCGCACAGCAGCAGCACGCCGAGCACCTTGCTGCTCAGGTCGATGTGCCGGTAGCCGAGCACGCCGACCACCTCGTGCCCGGCCAGCGACCACACCCACCACGGCAGCGCGGGACCGCCGTAGTGCTGGACCAGGCCGTCCAGGGCAGCGCCGAGGTAGCCGTAGACGGCCAGCTGCACCGCGGTGTAGGTGACCAGGGCGAGGAACGCCGCGCCGAGGCCGGGCGCGCGGCCCAGGCCCTCGCGGATGTAGGCGTAGAACGCCCCGGCGTTGGGCACGTGACGGCTCATCGCGCAGAACCCCACCGCGAACAGCAGCAGGACCACGCAGCACAGCACGAAGGTGGCGGGGAAGGCGGCGCCGTTGCCGAGCGCGACGCCCAGCGGCACGCTGCCGGCGACGACGGTGAGCGGCGCGGCGGCCGCGACGACCATGAAGACGATGGAGCCGGCGCCCAGTGAACCGGTCAGCGACCGTGGCGTATCCATGAGACCTCCGGGGGCTCATCGGGGATTTCCGGTGACGGCTGCACAGCGTTGAGCAGCAACGTTGCGCCGCCGTCAGCCCCGGGTCAAACCCCGGTCTCCGGCACCGGGAACTCCCGCGGCGGCGTTCTCCCAACGCGGGAACGGGCCGGGGAAAATTCTCATTCGGCGTCACGAGGCGTGTGCCGCGGCGTGACCCCGGAGTTACAGTGCCAGGCTACCGTCCACAGAGGAGGAAGAGCCGGATGTCCCTGCCACCCCGGGTGCTGCCGCCGCTGCGGCGTGAGTCCCCGATGTCCGGGCTCGACCGCCGTAACCTCGGCCCGCTCCAGGTGTTCGCGCAGTCGATCTCGGCGGCGGCGCCGTCGGCGGCGATGGCGGCCGCGCCCGCGGTCGCCGCGGCCGGAGCCGGCACCGGGGTGCTGTGGTCGTTCGTCGTGGCGACCGTGCTCGCGCTGCTCATCGGCCTGGGCATCGCCCAGTTCACGCGCCGCATGGCCGCGGCCGGGTCGCTGTACAGCCTGACCGCGAAGGGGCTCGGCCCGGTCGCGGCCTTCGCGTGCGGCTGCGCGCTGCTGGTCGGCTACGGCCTGCTGACCATGGCCGCGCTCACCGGGTCCGGCGTCTACCTGCAGGACCTGCTGCGGCGGGCCGGGGCGGACCCGGGCTGGGGCCTGGTGGCGGTGCTGGTACTCGTGCTGGGCGCGCTGGCCACGGCGTGCGTGCTGCGGGGCGTGCGGTTGTCGGCCACGGTCGTGCTCGTCACCGAGGCGGTGTCGATCTCGCTGATGCTGGTGGTGTTCGGGCTGCTGCTGGCCCGCGTCGGGCCGGAGCTGGCGCCCGCCGCGCCGGACCGCGGCGTCGGCGGGATCGCGGCCGGGGTGCTGCCCGCGCTGGGCGCGTTCATCGGCTTCGAGGCGGCCGCGTCGTTCGGGGTGGAGGCCCGGCGGCCGTTCCGCACGGTGCCGCGCGCGGTGCAGGGCACGGCGGCGCTGTGCGGGGTGCTGTACCTGGTGGCGGCGTACACCCAGGTCGTCGGGCTGGGGGAGCTGCCGGGCGGGCTGGCGGGGCAGGCCGAGCCGGTGAGCACGCTGGCCGCGCGGCAGCAGCTGCCGTGGCTGTCCTACCTGCTGGACCTGGGCATCGCGGCGTCGTTCCTGGCGTGCACGCTGGCGACCGGCAGCGCGCTGGTGCGGGTGCTGCTGTCGATGGGGCGCGAAGGTGTGGCCCCGGCGGCGCTGGGCCGGACGCACCCGCGGTACCGGACGCCGCACGTGGCGATCCTGGCGGTGCTCCCGCCGGTCGCGGTGGTGCCGGTGGTGCTGATGGCGGCCGGGATGAGCACCACGTCGGTGTTCGTCACGCTGCTCAACGTCGCGGTGTTCGGGTACCTGGTGGCGTACTTGCTGGTGTGCGTGGCGGCGCCGGTGTTCCTGTACCGGATCGGCGAGCTGACGCGCGGGGTGCTGGTGGTCAGCGCGATCACCGCGCCCGCCCTGCTGGCGGCGCTGGTGGTGTTCACGGCGGACAACCTGGGCGGGCCGTACCCGGCGGTGTTCGGGCTGTTCGCGCTCGGCGGCCTGGCGTGGTTCGCCTGGTTGCGGCGACGGCGGCCGCGGCAGCTGGCGCGGATCGGCATCTACGACGAGACCTCCGAGGCCGATCTGCTGGGCGGTGCGCGGTGAGCCCGGAGACGCCGCTGTCGGGCCGCCAGCCGAAGGCGGTCCGCAGCGCGCTGGCCGTGCTGGAGGAGGTCGTGGCGTCCGGGCCGGGCGTGACGGCGAAGGAGATCTCGGCCGCGCTGAAACTGCCGCCGGCAACGACCTATCGGCTGCTGAACCTGCTGGTCGGCGAGGAGTACCTGGTGCGGTTGCCGGACCTGCGGGGGTTCGCGCTGGGCCGCCGCGCCGGACGGCTGGCGATGCCGGTGACGGAGCAGGCGCCCGCGGCGGCGCGGGCGATCGTGGAGCACCTGCGGCAGCGGGTGCGGTGGGGCGTGCACCTGGCGTCCTACCGGACGGGGCGGCTGACGCTGGCCGACCCGGACCCCGACCACCCGCCGTCGGACGGGGCGCTGCTCGCGCGGTACCCGCACGTGTCCGCGCTGGGCAAGCTGCTGCTGGCCGAGCAGGCCGACTGGCGGGCGGTGGTGCGGGAGCTGCGGTCGTTCACCGAGCGCACGATCGTCGACGCCGACCGGCTGGACGCCGAGCTGGCGGAGGTGGCGCGCAGCGGGATGGCGCGGCAGTGCGGTGAGCTGCTGGAGCGCAAGGGGTGCCTGGCGGCGGCGATCCGGGACGTGGTGACCGGCGAGCTGGTCGCCGGGCTGGCGGTGAGCGGCCCGGCGGAGCGGGTCGCCGAGCCGAACGCCGAGCTGGTGGCGCTGGTGCGCGACCACGCCGGGCAGCTGGCGCCGCTTCTGGCGTGAGCGATGTCGAGAACGCGGGGCCGGGTCCGTCCCTGGCGTGACACACCCCGAACCGGAGGAGACGGACATGGATGTCACCGCTGAACTGGCCAAGCCGATCGCGCGGGAGCTGCTGCGTTCGGACATCCCGGCGAGGCTGGCCTACGACGGGCTGGACGGTGTGCCGCGGGTGATCCCGATCGGCTTCTGGTGGGACGGTGAGCACCTGGTGATGGCGACCCTGCCGGCGTCGGCGAAGGTGGCGGCCCTGCGACGCAACCCGCGCGTGGCGATCACCATCGACCGCATGGCCCCGTGGCCCCCGCGCGTGCTGCTGATCCGCGGCACGGCGCGCCTGGAGCTGGTCGGCGGGGTGCCGGAGGCCTACATCGAGGCGTCCCGGAAGGTGACGCCCGCCGAGGTGTTCGAGTCCTGGGAGCAGAGCGTGCGCGCGCTGTACGAGCAGATGGTGGTCATCACGGTCACCCCGGACTGGGCGAAGCTGCTGGACTTCGAGACGACCCTGCCCAAGGCGGTCGAGGACCTGATCCGGGCGCGGAGTGCCGGCCCCGCCTAGGCTCGAACCGTGCGGATCGTGTCGTTGTTGCCCGCCGCGACGGACCTCGTGGCCGAGCTGGGGCTGCTCGGGGACCTCGTCGGCCGGACGCACGAATGCGACTGGCCGCCGGGCATCGAGGACGTGCCCGTCGTGACCGGCAGCGGTCTGGACACCACGATGAGCAGCCGCGAGATCTCCCAGGCCGTCGGGGGCGCGCACGCCGGCTCCGCGCTCTACGCCCTCGACGCGGCGAAACTCGCCGAGCTGCGGCCCGACGTCGTGCTCACCCAGGACCTGTGCGACCTCTGCGCGGTCTCCTACCGCCACGTCTCCGGCACCCTGCGCCTGATGGACGCCGGCCCCCGGGTGCTCAGCCTGGAACCCCGCACCCTGCCCGAGGTCCTGGACTGCGTGCGCCAGGTCGGCGACGTCCTCGGCGTGCCGGAGGTCGCCCGCGCCAAGCACGAGGAACTCCGCGCCCGCCTGGCGACCCTCCAGGAGCGGACCCGGCGCCTGCCCCGGCCGCGCGTCGCCGCGATCGAGTGGCTCGATCCGCTCTGGCCGGCCGGTCACTGGGTGCCCGAGCAGATCACCGCCGCCGGCGGGGAGCCCCTGCTCGCGCGCCCCGGCGAACACACGAAAGCCATCAGCTGGGCCGAACTGACCGCCGCCCGGCCGGACGTCCTCCTGCTGCTCCCCTGCGGCCTGCCGCCGGACCGCACCGAAGCCGAACTCGGCCTGCTCACCGGCCGCCCCGGCTGGAGCGACCTGCCCGCCGTGCGCGGCGGCCGGGTGTGGATCCTCGACGGCCCGTCCTACTTCAACCGTCCCGGCCCGCGCGTCGTGCGCGGCGCCGAAATCCTCGCCCACGTGCTGCACGGCATCGGGACCGTCGAGCCGGATCAGGCGAGGCGCACCTCGATCTCCGGTGGCGTCCGCAACGTCTGATACACCACGCAGTACCGCTCGGTGAGCTTGCGCAGCGTCGCCAGCTCGTCGGCGGAGGCGTCGGTGTCCAGGTCGAAGGACAGCCGGATCGACCGGAACCCGACCGGCGCCGTCTTGTCGACCCCGAGCGTGCCGCGGAAGTCCAGGTCGCCCTCGGCGCGCACGGTCCCGCCGCGGATCTCCAGCCCCAGCGACGTCGCGACCGCCCGCAGTGTCACCCCGGAGCACGCCACCAGGGCCTCCAGCAGCATGTCGCCGGAGCAGGCGAGGCTGCCGTCCCCGCCGGTGGCCGGGTGCAGGCCCGCCTCGACCACCGCCCGGCCGGTCTCGACCTTGCACGAGATGCCCAGGCCGTCCAGTTCCGCGTTGGCGCGCAAGGTGATCAGCGCCCGTGACGGGTCCTCCCGGTAGCGCTCCTTGAGCGGCGCCTGCAGTTCCCTGAGTTCGGTCGCGTCCATGCCGCCAGTATGGCCGCGTGAACGGGGTCACGCCGGTGTCAAGGCCGGATCAAGACCGCGCCCGCGCGAGTCATGGCCGCGTCAGCCCCGGCCCCGCGCGAGCCGCCGCGGCGATCTCCTTCAGGGAAACCGAAGGAGGACGTCATGACACTCGCCGAGGTGCTGCCCAGCGTGGGCCTCGCCGGTGAACCGCCGCTGGACGAGGGCCTGTGGCCGCGCACCACCCGCCTCGCCGAGGGCGGTGACCTGACCTGCGGCGGGGTGAGCCTGTCCCGGCTCGCCGCGCGGTTCGGCACGCCGGTGCAGGTGCTCGACGAAACCGAGATCCGGCACCGCGCCGAGACGCTGCGCGCCGCGTTCCCGGGCGCCGAGATCGCCTTCGCCACCAAGGCACTGCCCGTGCGCGGGGTGCTCCGGCTGCTGGGCTTCAGCGCGGACGTCTGCTCGGCCGGGGAGATCGCGATGGCGCGCTCGGCGGGCGTGCCGGGCGACCGGATCCTGGTGCACGGCAACGTGAAGACCCCGGAGGACCTCAAGGCCGCGTTCACCGCGCGCGCCGGCCGGATCGTGGCCGACTCCGGCGACGAGATCGACCAGCTCGCCGCGCTCGCCCCCGCCGGGCAGCGGGTCCTCGTGCGGGTCACCCCGGGCGTCGACGCGCACACCCACCGCGCGCTGGCCACCGCCGTCGACGGCCAGAAGTTCGGGTTCTCCCTCGCCTCGGGCGCCGCGCTGGACGCCGTGGGGCACGTCCTCGCCCAGCCGGGCCTGCGGGCCGCCGGGCTGCACTGCCACCTCGGGTCGCAGGTCCGCGACACCGGCGCCTACGCCGAAGCCGTACGGCGCATGGTGCACCTGCTCGCCCAGGTCCGCGACCGGCACGGGGTGACGCTCGACCAGCTCGACCTCGGCGGCGGGTTCGCCGTGCCCTACCGGCCGGGCGAGGCGGCCTTCGACCTGACCGGCGCCGCCCGCCGCATCCTGGGCACGCTGCGCCTGGAGTGCGACCGCCACCGGCTCGGAGTCCTGGCCCTGGTGCTGGAACCCGGCCGCTGGCTCGTCGCGACGGCCGGAATCACGCTGTACCGGGTGGCCGCGGTGAAGGACGGCTTCGTCGCGGTGGACGGCGGCATGAGCGACAACCCGCGCCCCGCGCTGTACGGCGCGCGCTACACCGCCCGGCTCGTCGGACGGCACACCAGGGCGCCCCGCCGCCCGGTGACCATCGCCGGCCGGCACTGCGAGGCCGGGGACATCCTGGCCGAGGACGTCCCGCTGCCCGCCGACGTCCGCCCCGGCGACCTGCTCGCGGTGCCGGTGAGCGGCGCCTACCACCACGCGCTGGCGTCGAACTACAACCTGACCGGCCGCCCACCACTGGTCGCCGTCGCCGCCGGCGCGGCGCGGGTGCTGGTGCGCCGGGAGACCGAGGAGGACCTGCTGCGCCGCGACGTGGGCTGATCCGGGAAGCTCGGCACATGGTCTCGGTATTGCAGAACGTCGCGATCGACTGCGCGGACGCCTACGAGCTGGCCCGGTTCTGGAGCGGGGTGACCGGCCGTCCGCTCCACCCGGACGACCGGCCGGGCGATCCGGAGACGCAGGTGCTGCTCGCGGAGGGCCCGGTGCTGCACTTCAACCAGGTGCCCGAGCCCAAGACGATCAAGAACCGGATCCACCTGTGCCTGCGCCCGGAGACCTCGCGCGACGAGGAGGTGGCGCGGCTGCTGGGCCTCGGCGCCACGTTCGTCGCCGACCGCCGGAACCCGGACGGTTCCGGCTGGGCCGTCCTCGCCGACCCCGAGGGCAACGAGTTCTGCGTGCTGCGCAGCGAGTCCGATCGGGCCGCGGGGGAATCCTGACGCGCCGGGTCAGTTCCGCGCCGCCAGTGTCGTGTCGATGAACGCGCGCGTCGCGGCGGTGACCGGGCCGCTGCGGTGCACCAGCCACTGCGGCAGCCGCTCCGGCGGGTCGAACCGGTAGACGTCCGCGCCCGCCCGGACGGCCAGGTCCGACCAGCCGTCCGGCATCAGCCCCGCCCCGATGCCCTTCAGCACCATCGGCAGCACCACGCCCCGGTCCCCGGCCTCGGCCGCGATCGTCATGTCCCCCACGGTCGCGGCCAGCCGGTCGAACAGCGCCCGCACCGCCGTGGCCGGCTTGGTGACCACGAACCGCATGCCGCGCAGCATCTCCGGCGCCACCGCGGGCCCCGGCACGCCGAGCGCGCCGGGCGGCACGACCAGCAGGAACTCCTCGTCCCGCAGGTGGTGCGTCACCAGCCCCTGCCCGGACGGCCGCTCCGCGCTGCCGCACACCCCGACCTCGCACCGGCCCTGCAGCACCATCGCGACCACCTCGGCCGCCGACATCGCCGACGTCGTGCTGACCGTGACCCCCGGATGCCGCCGCGCCAGCTCGGCGATCACGCTGGTGACCGGTTCCAGCCCGGACGACGAGGTCGCGGCGACGTCCACCCGCCCGGCCGCGCCGTCCCCGATCGCGCCCGCCGCGGCCCGCAACGCGTCCAGGTCCCGCAGCACCAACCGGGCCCGGCCGGTCAGCGCCTCGCCCGCGGTGCTCAGCACGGCGTGGCGGCCGACCCGGTGGAACAACGTGACGCCCAGCTCGTGTTCGAGCTTGCCGATCGCGCGGGACAGCGACGGCTGCGCGACGTGCAACGCCTTCGCCGCCGCGGTGAACCCGCCGTGCTCGACGATCGCGACGAAGTACTCCAGCTGGCGGCGTTCCACCACGGCTCCCATCGATAGCGAACGGCTATGGGGATGGTGTCACACATGTCTTGGACGTTCACCCGTTCGAGGGTGTCTACTCGATCCGTGTTCACCACCCGTCCCACGCTGCAGGGCACTCACGGCATGGTGTCGTCGACCCACTGGCTCGCCTCCGCCACGGCGATGGCGGTGCTGGAGGACGACGGCAACGCCTTCGACGCGGCCGTGGCCGCCGGGTTCGTGCTGCACGTCGTCGAACCGCACCTCAACGGTCCCGGCGGCGAGGTGCCGATCATCCTCGCGCCCGCCGGCCAGGCGCCGCGCGTGCTGTGCGGGCAGGGCCCGGCCCCGGCGGGGGCGACGGTCGCGCACTACACCTCGCTCGGCCTGGACCTGGTGCCCGGCACCGGCCCGCTGGCCGCCGCCGTGCCCGGCGCGTTCGACGCCTGGATGCTGCTGCTGCGCGACCACGGCACCAAGACGCTGGCCGAGGTGCTGCGCTACGCCATCGGCTACGCCGAGCACGGGCACCCGGCGGTCGAGCGGATCGGCTCGACCATCGCCAGCGTGCGGGAGCTGTTCGAGACCGAGTGGACCAGCTCCGCGGAGATCTACCTGCGCGACGCGCGCCCGCCGAAGCCCGGTGAGATGCTGCGCAACCCGGCGCTGGCCGCGACCTGGCGCCGGGTGATCGCCGAGGCCGAAGCCGCCGGCGCGGGCCGGGAGACCCAGATCGAGGCCGCCCGCCGGATCTGGCGCGAGGGCTTCATCGCCGAGGCGATCGCCGAGGCCGCCGCCCGCCCCACCCTGGACACCTCCGGCGAACGCCACGCCGGCACCCTGACCGCCGACGACCTCGCCGCGTTCGAAGCCGGCTACGAGGACCCGGTCACCTACGACTGGCAGGGCTGGACGGTCGCCAAGTGCGGCCTGTGGAGCCAGGGGCCGTCGTTCCTGCAGCAGCTCGCCCTGCTGCCGGACGGTCTCGAGTACGGCACCCCGGACTACCTGCACACGCTGATCGAGGGCACCAAGCTCGCCATGGCCGACCGCGAGGCGTGGTACGGCGACAGCACCGGCGTCTCGCTGGACACCCTGCTGTCCGCGTCCTACAACGACTCCCGCCGCGCCCTGATCGGCGAGCGGGCGTCGGCCGAACTGCGGCCCGGCTCGCCCGACGGCCGTCAGCCGCGGCTGAGCAAGCAGGCCGAACTGGCGCTCAGCGGCGCGGTCCCGCCGCCGCCCGCCGCGGGCGCCGGTGAGCCGACCGTCGCCAAGGACGGCGCCACCCGCGGCGACACCTGCCACCTCGACGTGGCCGACCGGTGGGGCAACCTGATCGCGGCGACCCCGAGCGGCGGCTGGCTGCAGTCCAACCCGGTCATCCCGGCCCTCGGCTTCCCGCTGGGCACCCGGCTGCAGATGGCCTGGCTCGACGAGGGCCTGCCCAACTCCCTGGTACCCGGCCGCCGCCCGCGCACCACGCTGTCGCCGTCGATGGCGCTGCGCGACGGGGTGCCGGTGATGGCGTTCGGCACGCCCGGCGGGGACCAGCAGGACCAGTGGAGCGTGCATTTCTTCCTCGCCGTCGCGCTGCGCGGAACGGTACGCGGAAGCCTCGACCTGCAGGGCGCGATCGACGCCCCGAACTGGCACACCGACAGTTTCCCGAGTTCGTTCTACCCGCGCGCGATGAAACCGGGCAGCGTCACCGTCGAATCGCGCATCGGCGATTCCGCGATAACCGAACTGCGCCGCCGTGGGCACGATGTCGAGATCGCCGACCCGTGGTCGGAGGGACGGCTCTGCGCGGTCGCCCGCGACCCGGAAACCGGTGTGCTGTCAGCGGGTGCGAACCCGCGCGGCATGCAGGGCTACGCCGTCGGACGCTAGCCCGCGACATTTCCGAAAACGGAAATCAGCGGTCCGATCCATCCCCCCGGACCGCTGTTTTTCCTGCCCGCGCGGCGACCGTGATTCGTTACCGGAATTAACTCGCCGGAAATCGATGACAAACCGCGGGAAACTACCGTAGGCTGCGCACACATTCGAACGCGCTGGAGTTTGCCCATGCCCCACGAGAAGTCCCGGTGGCGCGTTTTCGCGTCACTCGCGGCGGTCACCGTGGCGCTCACCGCGTGCGTGCCGGTTCAGCACGTGGCGAGCACCGCCGAGCACACCGACGACTACGGCACGCCGGTCGGCGCCCAGGCCGTGCAGGCCGGGGGCGAGCTCGTGATGGGCCTGTCGTCCGAGCCGGACCGGCTCGACCCGACCACGTCCAGCTCGCTCTACACGCGGTACGTGATGAGTTCGATCTGCGAGAAGCTCTACGACCTGGATGCGTCCGGGCAGATCGTGCCGCAGCTGGCCACCGCGCTGCCGGCGCTGTCCGCGGACGGCCTCACGGTCACCATCCCGGTGCGCACCGGCATCACGTTCGCCGACGGCACCCCGTTCGACGCCGCCGCCGTCCGCACCAGCCTGCAACGCCACCTCACGCTCAAGGGCTCGCAGCGGGCCAGCGAGATGGGTCCCGTGCAGAGCGTCGAGGCGCCCGACGCGACCCACGTCGTGCTCACCTACAAACGCCCGTTCGCGCCGATCACCGCCGCGCTGGCCGACCGCGCCGGGATGATCCTGTCCCCCGCCGCGCTGGCGGCCGATGGCGCGAACTTCGGCGACCACCCGGTGTGCGTGGGGCCGTTCAAGTTCGTCAAGCGCGTGCCGCAGACCTCGATCGAGGTCGAGCGCGACCCGCTGTACTACGACGCGGCGCACGTCCACTTCGACCGCATCCTGTACCGGATCATGCCCGACGCCAACATCCGCGCCGCGAACCTGCGCTCCGGTGACATCCAGGTCGCCGACCTGATCTCGCCGCAGGACGTCGACGCGCTGGCCAAGGACCCGGACCTGAAGGTGCTGCAGTCCCCGTCGCTGGGCTACCAGGGCGTCACCATCAACACCGGCAACGTCGACGGCGCCGGCACCCCGGCCAAGCCGATCGACACCCCGATCGCGCGCGATCGGCGGGTGCGGGAGGCGTTCGCCGCGAGCATCGACCGGCAGACCCTGGTCGACACCGTCTTCAACAACTGGTTCGACGTGGCCTGCTCCCCCATCGCGCCGCAGTCGCCGTACGCGACACCGGCCAGCAACGCCTGCCCCGCCTTCGACCCGGCGCGGTCGCGGCGGCTGCTGGCCGAGGCCGGCGTGCCGGTGCCCTACACCGTCACGCTGCAGGTGTCCAACAGCCAGGACCAGCTGCGCTACGCCCAGGCGCTGCAGGCCAGCGTCGCCGAGGGCGGGTTCGACCTGAAGATCGTCCCGGTCGAGTACTCGACGCTGCTGGACGTGCAGAAGCGCGGCGCGTTCGAGGTGCTGCAGCTGGGCTGGTCGGGCCGCATCGACCCGGACGCCAACACCGCGCGGTTCCTGTCGTCGGGCTCGGCCGGCAACTACGGCGGGTTCGCCTCGCCCGAACTGGACGATCTGCTCGCCAGGGCCGCCCGCACCACCGACACCGCCGCCCTCGCCGAGCTGTACGGCCAGGCCACGCGGGTGATCCAGCGGGAGAACCCGATCGTCTACACCTACCGGCTGCGCAACCTCACCGTCCACTCGGCCCGGGTGGCCGGGGTCGAGGTGTACGCCGACGGCGTGGTCCGGCTCGGCAAGGCCGCCTTCCGCGCGGGCCAGGAGGGCTGACGACCATGCTGCGTTACCTGTTCCACCGGCTCTGGCAGTCCGCGGTCACGCTGGTGCTCGCCTCGATCGTGGTGTTCGCCGGGGTGCGCGCGCTGCCCGGCGACCCGGCGCTGGCGATGGCGGGCGAGGAGGCCGACGCCGAGACGCTGGCCGCCGTGCGCGCCCAGCTCGGCCTCGACCAGCCGCTGCCGGTGCAGTACTTCAAGTTCCTCGGCAACGCGGTGACCGGCGACTTCGGCCGCTCGACCCGCACCGGCACGCCGGTGACCGAGATGATCGGCACGACCCTGCCGGTCACCGTGCAGCTCGCGGTGTACGCGATGCTGATCGCGGTGCTGGCCGGCGTGCTGCTCGGCGTGCTCGCCGCGGTGTTCCGCGGCCGCTGGCCGGAGTGGGCCGCCAACGGGTTCTCGCTGTTCGCCCTGTCGGTGCCGACGTTCTGGCTCGGCATCCTCGCCGTGGTCTACCTGTCCGTCCAGCTGGGATGGTTCCCGGCGTCGGGATACGTGTCCCCGCTGAAGGATCCGCTGCGCGGCGTGTACTACCTGACGCTGCCCGCGGTGATCCTCGGCCTGTCGCACGCCGCGGTGGTGCAGCGCCAGACCCGCGCCTCGATGACCGGCACGCTGACCGCCGACTTCGTGCGCACCGCGCGGGCGAAGGGCCTGGGCCGCGGCGCGGTGATCTTCCGCTACGGGCTGCGCAACAGCCTCATCGTGGTCACCACGATCGTCGGCCTGCAGCTGGGCGGGCTGATCGCCGGGGCGGTGGTCACCGAGCGGATCTTCAGCCTGCCCGGCATCGGCAAGCTCACGCTCGACTCGGTGTTCAGCCGGGACTACCCGGTGATCCAGGCCGTCGTGCTGGTGATCACCTTCGCCTACATCGTCATCAACCTGCTGGTCGACGTCCTCTACACGGTCATCGACCCGCGGGTCCGGGTGTCTGGGAGGGCCGCATGACCGCGCCCGAGGTCACTGCCGAAACCACGCTCGCTCCCGGGCGGGTCCGCGGCCGGGTGTGGCGCAACCTGCTGCGCAACCCGATGGGCATCACCGGCGGCGTGCTGCTGCTGATCGTGCTCGTCGCCGGGATCTTCGCGCCGTGGCTGGCGCCCTACGCACCGTCCGAAGTGCACTTCACGACGCCGTTCCAGCAGCCGGCGACGGTCGGGTTCGCCCTGGGCACCGACGACCTCGGCCGCGACGTGCTCTCCCGCGTGCTGTACGGGACGCGGACCTCGCTCGAGGTCGGGCTGCTGTCGGTGCTGCTCGCGATCGTCGTGGGCGTCCCGCTGGGGCTGCTGGCCGGATACTGGCGGTGGCTCGACGCGATCGTGTCCCGGCTGACCGACCTGATGCTGGCGTTCCCGTTCCTGCTGCTGGCGGTCGGGCTGGCCGCGATCAACGGCGGCGGGCTGACCAACGCGGCGATCGCGCTGGGCATCGCCAACATCCCCACGATGATCCGCGTGGTGCGGGCGGAGACGCTGCGGCTGAAGGACAGCGATTTCGTGCTCGCGGCGCACACCATGCACGCCGGGCCGCTGCGCGTGCTCGGGCAGCACATCCTGCCGAACGCGATGTCGGCGATCATCGTGCAGGCGACGGTGATCATGCCGGCCGCGGTGCTCGGCGAGGCGATCCTGTCGTTCCTCGGGCTGGGCATCCAGCCGCCCGAGCCGAGCCTGGGCATCATGCTCTCCGACGCGCAGCAGTACCTGTTCCGCACCGTGTGGCCGGGGGTGTTCCCGGGCATCGCGCTGGCCCTGATCTGCCTGGGGTTCAACCTGTTCGGCGACGCGCTGCGCGACGCACTCGACCCGAGGAGCTCCCGATGACCGAACCGTTGCTGCGGGTCGAGGACCTGCGGGTGTCCTTCGGCGGCACCGAGGTCGTGCACGGCGCGGACCTGACGATCATGCCCGGGGAGCGGGTCGCCGTGGTGGGCGAGTCCGGGTCCGGCAAGTCGACGACGGCGCACGCGGTGCTGGGCCTGCTGCCCGGATCCGGCCGGGTGACCGGCGGGCGGATCGTGGTGCGCGGCGAGGACGTCACGCACGCCGGCGAAAAGCGGATGCGGCGGCTGCGCGGCCGGGAAATCGGCCTGGTGCCGCAGGATCCGATGACGAACCTGAACCCGGTCGCGCGGGTGGGCAGGCAGGTCGCGGAGACGCTGGTGACGCACGGGCTGGCGAACCGGCGGGAGGCGATGGCGCGGGCGGTGGAGATCCTCGGCGAGGCGGGGCTGCCCGATCCGGCGCGGCGCGCGCGGCAGTACCCGCACGAGTTCTCCGGTGGCATGCGGCAGCGGGTGCTGATCGCGATCGGGCTGGCGTGCCGGCCGGACCTGCTGATCGCCGACGAGCCGACCTCGGCGCTGGATGTCACGGTGCAGCGGCAGATCCTGGACCACCTGGACGGGCTCACCCGCGAGCTGGGCACGGCGATGCTGCTGGTCACGCACGACCTGGGGCTGGCCGCGGACCGGGCCGACCGGGTGGTGGTGATGTCGCAGGGCCGGGTCGTGGAGTCCGGTCCCGCGCGGCGGGTGCTGACGGCGCCGGAGCACGAGTACACGCGGCGGCTGATCGCGGCCGCGCCGTCGCTGAAGGAACCGCTGCCGGTGGCGGCCGCCGCGGCGGCGGTGCTCGAGGTGTCCGGGGTGTCGAAGGAGTACCGGATCCGCGGCGGCGGGGGCGTGTTCAAGGCGGTGGACGACGTGTCGTTCACGGTCGAGCGCGGCCGCACGACGGCGATCGTCGGCGAGTCGGGGTCGGGCAAGACGACGACGGCGCGGATGGTGCTCGGGCTGGTCCCGGTGACCGCCGGCACGATCCGGCTGGACGGGGAGGACGTGCTGGGCCTGCGCGGGGCGCGGCTGAAGGCGGCGCGCCGGGCGATGCAGCCGGTGTTCCAGGACCCGTACGCCTCGCTCGACCCGCTGTTCACGGTGGAGCGGCTGATCAGCGAGCCGTTGCGGGTCTTCCGGATCGGCGACAAGGCGAGCCGCGCGGCGAAGGTGCGGGAGCTGCTGGACCAGGTGGCCCTGCCGTCGTCGGTGGCGCACCGGTACCCGAACGAGCTGTCCGGCGGCCAGCGGCAACGGGTGGCGATCGCGCGGGCCCTGGCGCTGGACCCCAGGCTGGTGGTGTGCGACGAGGCGGTGTCCGCGCTGGACGTGCTGGTGCAGGACCAGATCCTCACCCTGCTGCGGCGCCTGCAGGAGGAGCTGGGGCTCAGTTACCTCTTCATCTCGCACGACCTGGCCGTGGTGCGCGCCATCGCGCACGACGTGGTGGTGATGCGCGCCGGGCGGGCGGTGGAGCAGGGCCCGGTCGGGAAGGTGCTGGCCGCCCCGGAGGAGCCCTACACGCAGGCACTGCTGGACGCCATCCCGGGAGCGGGCGTGTTCGCCTGACCGGTGCACACGGACCGGCCGACCAGCGCGACGAGTCAGCTCCGCGGTCGGCCGGGCGTCCTTGCGCCGCGCCACCGTCCAGGCCCCGCGGCGTGCCGCCGGGGCATGCCCTCACCCGTCGGCGAGTACCGTCTCGAAGGCCAGCTCCGCGGCGCCCAGCAGCTTCGCGTCCGTGCCCAGCGCCGAGGTCGCCACCCGGGTGCCGGCCAGGGCCCGGCTCACCAGGCTCCGCTCGCGCACCGAGCGCTCCACCTGCTCGACCAGCACCGGCGGCAGCGCGGTCAGCAGGTCGCCCAGCACGACCAGCTGCGGGCACAGCAGGTTGACCACGTTGCCGAGCCCGAGCGCGAGCCAGTCGGTGAACTCGGCCAGCTTGTCCAGCGCCGCACCGTTCGCCGACAGCAGCCGCAGCTCGTGCACGATCGCGCCGACCGGGCTGTCCTCGTCCAGCCCCAGCGCCCGCGCCAGGGCCCGCTCCCCCACCTCGGTCTCCCAGCAGCCGCGCGAGCCGCAATAGCACTGCCGCCCCCTCGGCCGCACCACCATGTGCCCGACCTCGCCGACGTGGTGCCCGCCGGCGCCGCGCATCGACACCCCGTTGGAGATCACGCCGCCGCCGACGCCGACGTCCGCGCTGATGTAGACCAGGTCGTCGAACCCGCGCGCCACGCCCCGCAGGTGCTCGGCCAGCGCGCCCAGCTCGGCGTCGTTGCCCATGTGCACCGGCAGGTGCAGCGCGCGCGACAGCCACGCGCCGAGCGGGATGTCCGTCCAGTGCAGGTTCGGCGCCTCGTGCACGAACCCGTCGGCGTGCCGCACCACACCCGGCACCGACACCCCGGCCGCGACCGGCTGGACGCCCAGCTCGTCGATCAGCGGGCCGGCCGTGTCGACGATCTTGGTGAACACCTCGCGCGGGTCGTTGGTGGTGGAGCGGATGTTCCACCCGCCCCGCCCGAGGATCTCGCCGCCGATCCCGACCAGCGCCATCCCGGCCCGCTCGACCCGGATGTCGATCGCCAGCACCACCGCGGCCTGCGGCTGCGGCAGCACCAGCAGCGACGGGCGGCCGGCCCCGCTGCGCTGGGCAGGCACCCGTTCCTCGACGAGCCCGTCCTCGGCCAGCCCGTCCACCAGCGCCTTGATCGTGCTGCGGTTCAGCCCGAGATCGGTGGCGAGACTGGCCCGTGTGGACGGACCATGGACGTGCAGCCGGCGCAACAGGGCGGCCCTGTTGTGCCGGCGCACGTCGTCCGGGCGCGTGCCCGCGGTCGGTGTGGTCGTCACCTGCGCTTCCCTGCTGGCCTGTGATCGGCGGTCCTCACCCGTGCCTCAGCGCGCCACCGCGGCACGCTTGCGGGAGAGCGCGTCGACGGCTGCCGCCACCAGTAGGACCAGGCAGGTGATGATGTTAACCGTTGCCGCCTGGAATCCGAGCAGGCCGAGGCCGTTCTGGACGGTCGCCAGCACCAGACCACCGATCACCGCGTCCCGCAGCCGGCCGCGGCCGCCGAACAGCGACGTGCCACCGATCACCGCCGCGCCGACGGCGAACAGCAGCGTGTTGCCGCCACCGGAGTTGCCGTCCACCGCGCCCACCTTGGAGCTGTAGACGATCCAGTGGATCGCGGCCACCGCCGAGCAGATCAGGAACACGCTCATCCGGATCTTGTCGACCTTGATGCCGGCGCGCCGCGCGGCCTCCTTGTTGCCGCCGACCGCGTAGATGTGCCGCCCGTAGCGGGTGCGGTCCAGCACGAACGTGCCGGCGACCAGCAGCACCAGCACGATCGGCACGACGTAGGGCACGCCGGCGATCGTGGTCAGGTCCGGGTTGGGCGAGCGGTTGGTGTTGAGCAGGTAGGTCGCGACCGCGCCGATCACCAGCACCGCAGCGGCCTTGACGAGCACGATCGTCGTGGGCTGCGCCACCAGCCCGCGGCGCAACCGTCCGAAGTGGCGGGTCAGGACGACCGCGGCGTACCCGCCCGCGGCGACGGCGAACATGATCCAGCCGCCCAGGATGGACAGGTTGCCGTTGGCCACCTGGTAGAGCACGTCGCTCTGCCGGATGGAGATCGTGCCGCCCTCGCCGACCAGCTGCAGCAGCAGGCCGTACCAGCCGATGAACAGCGCCAGGGTCACCACGAACGACGGGATGCCGATCTTGGCGACGATGGTTCCGGTCAGCGCGCCGATGACGACGCCGACGCAGATCGCCAGCACGATCTCGATCCACGGGTTGGCCGCGAACCCGGCGAGCATCACGACCGGTACGACGAGCGAGAGCACCGCGCCGATCCAGACGCGCATCCACACGCACAGCGCGGCCGCCACGATCGACCCGGCGATGAACCCGTAGAACACCGTGCTGCCGAAGTTGCCCAGCAGGTTGCCGTTCTGCGTGAAGTGCAGCGCCATCACCGACGCCGCGAGCCCGGAGGCGGTGCCGGCGGACAGGTCGATCTCGCCGAGCAGCAGCACCGGCACGATGCCCATCGCGATGATGGTCTGCCCGGCGCCCTGTGCGAACAGGTTCGCGATGTTGTTCAGCGACAGGAAGGTGTCGGACAGCCCGGTGAACACCAGCACCAGCACGAGCAGGCCGAGCAGCGCGGGCAGGGCGCCCAGCTCGCCGCCGCGCAGGCGCCCGAAGTAGTCACCGATCGCCTCGCGGGTGGACCGCGAGGTGGTGTCGATGCCGAAGTCCGAGATCGCCGCCGGGGGCCGGCCCGAGCCGGGCTTGGTGGGGGTTTCAGTCATGGCCACTTCTTTCCTCACACGGCCGCGGTCTCGGGGCGGGCCAGGCCGAGGTCGCCGGACCGGCCCGCGGTGATCAGTTCGACGACCTGGCTGTTCGTGACGTCCTTGGTGGCGACGTCGGCGGCCAGCCGGCCGAGGTAGAGGGTCGCGATGCGGTCGGCCACCTCGAACACGTCGTTCATGTTGTGGCTGATCAGCACCACACCCAGGCCCTGCTCGGCCAGGCGCCGGACCAGGTCGAGCACCTGCCGGGTCTGCGCCACGCCGAGCGCGGCGGTCGGCTCGTCGAGCAGCACGACCTTGCTGTTCCACAGCACGGCCTTGGCGATCGCGACCGTCTGCCGCTGCCCGCCGGACAACGACGACACCGGGGTGCGCACCGACTTGACCGTGCGCACCGACAGCGACGCCAGGGTCTTGCGCGCGGCCAGCTCCATCGCCGCCTCGTCGAGCAGGCCGCGCTGGTTGCGCTCGCGGCCGAGGAACATGTTCTGGACGATGTCGAGGTTGTCGCACAGCGCGAGGTCCTGGTAGACGACCTCGATGCCCAGCGCGGCGGCGTCGCGCGGGTTGTGGATGTGGACCGGCTCGCCTTCGAAGACGATCTCGCCGCTGTCGATCGGGTGGATGCCGGCGATGCACTTGACGAGCGTGGACTTCCCGGCGCCGTTGTCGCCGACCAGCGCGGTGACCTCCCCCGCGCGCACCTGGAAGTCCACGTCGTGCAGGACGTGCACCGGCCCGAAGCTCTTGTTGACGCCTCGCAGCGCGAGGACGGGCTCGTTCATGGCAGAACCTCCGCTATCAGTGGCGTGACGCGCGTGCGGGGGACGCGCGGCCGGGGTCACCGGTCCGCGCGTCCCCAGCTCGATGCGCGCCGTCAGGAGATACCCAGCTGCTGGCAGACCGCGGCGGTGTCGCCGCCGCAGATCTCGCTCGCCTTGACGTAACCCTGGTCGACCACCATCTTCACGTTCTCCTTGGTGATCGAGAACGGCTGCAGCAGCACCGACTTGACCGTGCGGTTGCCGGTCGGGTCGGTCGAAGTCTGCTTGGCGATCGCGTCGGCGCCGGCGGTGTCGCCCTTGACCAGCGCGGCGGCCAGCTGCGCGGTGGCGTCGGCCTCCTGCTGGATCGGCTTGAACACCGTCGAGTACTGCTGGCCCTGCAGGATGGACTTCAGGCCGGCGGCGCTGGCGTCCTGGCCGGTGACCGGGACCGAACCGGCGAGGCCGTTCTTCTGCAGCACCGTGATCACGGCACCGGCCATGCCGTCGTTGGCGGCCAGCACACCGTCGACCTTGCCGCCGTTGGCGGACAGGAACTGCTCGAACGTCGCGCCACCGACCGCGTTGTCCCACTTGTCGATGCGCTGGCTGGCGACCTTCTTCAGCGCGCCCGAGCTGTAGAGCGGGCCGAGGACCTCCTGCTGCCCGTTGTAGAACAGGGTCGCGTTGTTGTCCGTCGGCGAGCCCTCGATCTCGATGACCTGGGCGCCGGGCTTGTTCTTCAGCGCGTCCGCGAGCGCCTGGCCCTGCAGGCGGCCGACCTGGACGTTGTCGAAGCTGACGTAGTAGTCGGCGCTGCCACCGAGGTTGAGGCGGTCGTAGTTGATGACCGGAACGCCCTGCTGCTTGGCCTTCTGCTCGACGGTGGCGCCGACGTCCCCGCTGGGCGCGGCGATGATCAGGACCTTGACGCCCTGGCTGAGCATGCTGTCGGCCTGCTGCGCGAACCGCTGGTTGTCGCCCTGGGCGTTCTCGATGATCGGGCTGAGCCCGGCCTTCGTCAGCGCCGACTGGAGCATCGGCTGGTCGAAGCCGGCCCACCGGGCCGAGGTCGCGGTTTCGGGCAGGATCACGCCGACCTTCGGGCCGCCGTTGTCGGACCCGCCGCTCCCACCGCTTTCGTTGTTGGCGCTGTTCGCACCGCACGCGGTCAGCGCCAGGACGAGCCCGGTGCCCGCGGCGGCCAGCGCGAGGGTCTTTCTCCGCTTCATTGCGTCCCCTTGGCAGGAATGTTGTGGCTCACAACATTTGAATGTTGTGGCCGACAACATACGTCGTAACCGCGTGTGAGGGAAGCCCGCTCCGACACGTTCCGGTAACAAAAGGGCCGCGATCCTCAAGTCCCGGACGGACGGGCAGGCCTTCCGGCCCTACCGGGCAAAACGGGGTGGGCACCGGCGTAGCCGCCCCAGTCGATCACCGCGCACGGCACGTCGCCGACCACCCAAGCGTCGTGGCCGGGCGGGCAGATCATGACGTCCCCGGGCCCGAAGCCGGCCTGGTCGCCGTCGTCCATGCGGATCGTCATCCGTCCGGACAGGACGTAGCCGGTGTGGTTCGCCTGACAGCTCTCCGTACCCGCGATCGGTTGATGTGCTGGGACCACCGCCAGCCCGGGTGGAACGTCGCGCGACCCGCGGCTACGCCGGCTACGCCAAGCGGCGCTAGCCCAGCCAGGCGGCGAAGTCGTCGCGCAGCGAGACACCCGCCACGCGCTCCGCGTGCGCGACGAACTCCTCGGTCGTGACCGTGCCGTGCGCGTGCCCGGCCACCCACGACCGCAGCAGGCCGAAGAACACCTCGTCGCCCACGCGGGCGCGCAGCCCGTGCAGCACCAGGGCCCCGCGCTTGTACACCTGCTCGTCGAACAGGCGCGCCACCCCGGGGTCGCCGATCGCGACGTCGGTGCCCACCCGCGCCCGCCAGTCACGCGCCAGCGCCGCTGCGGACGCGCCGCCGGAGGCCTCCGACCACAGCCACTCCGCGTAGGTGGCGAAGCCCTCGTTGAGCCAGATGTGCCGCCAGCCGGCGACCGTGAGGCTGTTGCCGAACCACTGGTGCGCCAGCTCGTGCACCACCAGCCGCTCGAACGTGCGACGGCCGTCGACGTGGTTGGCGCCGAAGATCGCCATCCCCTGCGCCTCGATCGGGTCGTCCAGGTCGTCGTCGGTGACCACCACGACGTACTCGCCGAACGGGTACGGCCCGAACCACTCGGTCAGCCGCGCCATCATCTCCGGCTGGCGGCCGAAGTCGTGCGCGGCCGCCGCACGCAGCCGCCGCGGCACCGCGAGCCGTTGCCCCGCGCCGAGTTCCAGCTCGTCGTACCGTCCGATCTGGACACTCATCAGGTACGGCGCGGTCGGCTCGCGCCGCTCGAACACCCACGTCGTCGCGCTGCCCCCGGCCCGCCGGGCGACCAGGTCCCCGGTCACCAGCACGGTGTAGGCCGACGCGGTGGTCAGCGACACCCGGTAGGCCGCCTTGTCGCCGGGCCGGTCGTTGCACGGGAACCAGGACGGCGCCCCGGTCGGCTGGCTCGCCACGAGCGCGCCGTCGGTCAGCTCGTCCCACCCGATCTCGCCCCACCGGCTCGCGACCGGACGCGGGTTGCCGGCGTAGCGCACCTCGACGGTGAACTCGCCGCGCACCGGGCGGGCCGGTGCGACCACGAGCTTGCCGCCGCGGTGGGTGAACCGCGCGGTCCGCCCGTCGACGCGCACGCCCTTGACGCTGAACCCGGCCAGGTCGAGCGGGATCCGGTTCAGCTCGTCCACCGCGACGGCGGACAGGACCGCCCGCGCGCTCAACCGGTTCGGCCCGATCTTGTAGTCCAGCTCCAGGTCGTAGTGCGTGACCCGGTAGCCGGTGCTGCCGTGGCCGAGCGTGTAGTCCGCGCGGCTCACGCCCGCCACGCCGCGATCGGGTTGCCCAGCCAGCGGCTGTCGGCCGGGACGGCGTCGCCGCGGGTCACCAGCGAACCCGGGCCCACGGTGGTGCGCGCGCCGATGCTGGCGCCGGGCAGCACGATCCCGTGCGGGCCGACGGTCGCGCCCCCGGCCACGGTCACCTCGCTCATGCGCATGATCCGATCATGGAACAGGTGGGTCTGCACGACACAGCCGCGGTTCACGGTCGCGCCGTCGCCCAGCCGCACCAGGTCCGTCTCCGGCAGCCAGTAGGTCTCCAGCCACACCCCGCGGCCGATCTTCGCGCCCATCGTGCGCAGCCAGCACGGCAGCAGCGGCGTGCCCGCGCTCCAGCCCACCAGCCACGGCACGGCGAGCGTCTCGACGAACGTGTCGGCCAGCTCGGTGCGCCACACGAACGAACTCCACAGCGGGTGGTCCACCGCGCGGAACCGGCCGGTCAGCGCCCACTTCACCGCCGTGGTCACCGCACCCGCCACCAGCCCGGCGACGACCAGCACGACCGGCGCGGCGAGCGCGGCCACGACCAGCCCCGCCGCCGACCGCACGGCCGCCAGCGCCGCGAGCACCAGCACCGCGAGCGCGACCGCGCACATCACCGGCACGATCCGGCACAGCTCGACCGCCGCCCGCGCGACCTTCAGCCGCGACGGGGGCGCGAACGTGCGGCTCGCATCCGCCGTCTCGACCGCACGGCGCAGCGGCATCGGCGGCATGCCGAGGTAGGACGAGCCCTTCTTCGCCTTGCGCGGCGCGGAGGACAGCACCCCGACCAGGCCGCGCTTGGGCACCGCGCGCCCGGCCGCGGCCATGCCGGAGTTGCCGAGGAACGCCTGCTTGCCGATGCGCGTCGGGGCGACGTGCAGCCAGCCGTGGCCCAGCTCGTAGGTGGCGACCATGGTGTCGTCGGCGAGGAACGCGCCGTCGTCGACCTGCGTCATCCGCGGCACCGCGAGCACCGTCGAAACCTCCGCGCCGCGGCCGACCTTCGCGCCCAGCAGCCGCAGCCACACCGGCGTGAACAGGCTCGCGTACAGCGGGAACAGCACCTGGCGGGCCAGGTCCATCAGCCGCTCGGTGGCCCACACCTGCCACGCGATCCGGCCGTGCACCGGGTGGTAGCCCTGGTGCAGGCCCAGCCCGAGCAGCCGCACGGACACCAGCACCAGCAGCGCGTACGTGCCGAACGCGGCGAGCGTCCCCACCGGCACCGCCAGCAACGCGGCACCCAGCGCGGCGCCGATGGTCGTCGAATCCGCGACCGCGGCGCCCAGCACCAGCAGGCCGGGCACGGCGGCGAGCACCGGGAACAGGCCCAGCACGAACGACGCGGCGCCGTAGGCGAAGGCCCAGAACCGCGACCGCGGCGGCCGGCTGGACGGCCAGCGCAGCGCGCCCTTGCCGTCGCGGCGGGCGGGCGAACCGGCCCAGCGCTGACCGGCCGGCACCGCGCCCAGCACGGTCGACCCGGCCGCGATCTCCGCGCCCTTGCCGATCCGCGCCCCGGGCAGCAGCACGCTGCGCGCGCCGACGCGGGCACCGGCGCCGATGCGGATCTTGCCGAGGTGCACGACGTCGCCGTCCACCCAGTGCCCGGACAGGTCCACCTCGGGCTCCACGGCCGCCCCGCGGCCCAGCTTGAGCAGCCCGGTGACCGGCGGCGGGGTGTGCAGATCGACGTCCTTGCCCACCTTCGCGCCCAGCGCGCGGGCGTAGAGCGTCATCCAGCTCGCGCCCGAAATCCCGGCCGCACCGGCGGCCTCGGCGAGCCGTTCGGCCGCCCACAGTCGCAAGTGGACCCGGCCACCACGCGGGTGGGTGCCCGGGCGGACCCCGCGCAGCAACAGCCGGGCGCCGCCCGCCGCGATGCCGATGCGGCCCGGCGGGCTGAACAGCACCAGCCACGCCAGGGCGAGCGACCACCACGGCACCGCGGGCGCCCACGCGACACCGGTCATCGAGAGCACAGTGGACAGTGCGGCCAGCGCGGTCAGCCAGCGCAGGCCGGTCAGGGCGAGCACCGGCAGGGCCAGCACGGCCTGGACGGCTCCCGCCCGGCGCGGCACCGGACGGACATCGCGCCGCCGGGCGGTTTCCCCCTCCAGGCCGTCCAGCAGCGCGGCGAGCTGCCCGAGCTTCGGGTGCCGGTAGAGGTCGGCGACCGAGACCTGCGGGTGCCGGGTGCGGATGCGCGCGACCAGCTGCGCCGCGGTGAGGCTGCCACCACCATTGGTGAAGAAGTCCGCGCCCGGATCGGTGACCGGCACGCCGAGGATCTCGGCCCAGCCCTCGGCGAGCCACGACTCGGTGGGCGTCAACGCCGCCACACTGTCCACTGTGGCCAGCGGCCAGGGCAGCGCGGCGCGGTCGACCTTGCCGGAGGTCCGGGTGGGCAGATCGTCCACGACCGCGAGCAGCGGCACCAGCGCGGCGGGCAGCCGGTCCCGGAGCAGAGCCGACGCCTCGGCGGTGCCGAACTCGCCCTGCGGCACGACGTAACCGACGAGGACCTGGTTGCCCGCCTTGGTGGTGCGGATCGCGGCGGCGGCTCCGGCGACGCCGGGCAGCGCCTGCAGCGCGGCGTCCACCTCGCCCAGCTCGATGCGGCGGCCGCCGAGCTTGACCTGCTCGTCGGCTCGGCCCAGGAAGACCAGCCCCGCGGGCTCGGCGCGCACCAGGTCGCCGCTGCGATAGGCGCGCTCCCAGCCCAGCGCGGGCAGCGGCGCGAACTTCTCGGCGTCCTTCACCGGATCCAGGTAACGGGCCAGGCCGGCGCCGCCGATCACCAGCTCACCGGACTCCCCCATCGCCACCGGCTCCCCGGCCGCATCGACGACCACGAGGTCCCAGCCGGCCAGCGGCAGCCCGATCCGCACCGGGCCCTCACCGGTCAGCGGCGCGGCGCAGGCGACCACCGTGGCCTCGGTGGGGCCGTAGGTGTTCCACACCTCGCGGCCCTCGACGGCGACCCGCCCGGCCAGCTCCGGCGGGCACGCCTCGCCGCCGAAGATCAGCAGCCGCACGTCCTCCAGCGCCTCGGCCGGCCACAGCGCGGCCAGCGTCGGCACGGTGGACACGATCGTGATGCGCTGCGCGACCAGCCACGGCCCCAGGTCCACCCCGGTGCGCACGAGCGCGCGCGGTGCCGGCACCAGGCACGCGCCGTGCCGCCAGGCCAGCCACATCTCCTCGCACGAGGCGTCGAAGGCGACCGACAGCCCGGCCAGCACCCGGTCACCGGGCCCGATCGGTTCCTCGGTGAGGAACAGCCGGGCCTCGGCGTCGACGAAGGCGGCCGCCGAGCCGTGGCTGACCGCCACCCCCTTGGGTTTGCCGGTCGAGCCGGAGGTGAAGATGATCCACGCGTCGTCCTCCGGCGCGGGCGGCCCGGTGCGGCGGCCGGGCTCGGCGAGCATCGTCAGCCCGTCGTCCATCAGCACCGCGCACACCCCGGCCTCGCCGAACACCAGCTCGGCCCGCTCGTCCGGGTCGTCGGCGTCGACCGGCACGTACGCCGCGCCCGCGGCGAGCACGCCCAGGATCGCGACGTAGAGGTCGGCGGTGCCGGAGGAGATCCGCACGCCGACGCGGTCACCGCGGCCTACGCCCTCGGCGGCCAGCCGCCGGCCCAGCGCCTGCGCCTCCTCGGACAGCCTGCGGTAGCTCAGGACCCGCGCACCGTCGTCGAGCGCCGCCGCGTTCGGGTGCCGCGCGGCGGTGGCGGCCAGCACGTCCAGCAGCGTGCGCCGGGCCGCGGCGGGTCCACCCGGGAACAGGGCCCGCTCCGGGGCCAGCACCCCGGGCAGCATCGGATCGAGAACGGGCGCGCCCATGGAGTTCACCTTCCGCCAGCGGCCGGGCCGGAACTCGCGAAAAGAGTGAGGCGCCCGCGCGGGACGATCACTCTACCCGAGGTGAACACCGGGTGACCGGGCGGTCTCACCGGGGTGTCGCCGCCGTCACACCTCGTTGCGTCACTTGCCCTTCTTGCCGGGCCGGGGCTTCTTTTCCCGCACCCGCACGTTGATCCGCACCGGGCTGCCCTCGAAACCGAAGCGCTCGCGGAACTTCCGCTCGATGAACCGGCGGTACCCGGCCTCCAGGAAGCCGGTGGTGAACAGCACCAGCGTCGGCGGGCGGATGCCGGCCTGGGTGGCGAACAGCACCTTCGGCTGCTTGCCGCCACGCACCGGCGGCGGGGTGGCCGCGATCAGCTCGGACAGCCACGAGTTCAGCTGCCCGGTCGGCACCCGCTGGTCCCACGACGCGAGCGCGGTCCGCAGCGCCGGCGCGAGCTTGCGCACCGAACGACCGGTGAGCGCGGAGATGTTGACCCGCTCGGCCCACGTGACGCGCACCAGGCCGCGGTCGAGTTCCTTCTCCAGCTGGTGGCGGCGGTCCTCGTCGACGAGGTCCCACTTGTTCAGCGCGAGCACACAGGCCCGGCCGGACTCCACGACCGACGTCAGCACCCGCAGGTCCTGTTCGGACAGCGGCTCGCTGGCGTCCAGCAGGACGATGACGACCTCGGAGGAGTCGATGGCCGCCTTGGTGCGCAGCGACGCGTAGTACTCGGTGCCGCTCGCGGTGTGCACCCGCTTGCGCAGACCGGCGGTGTCGACGAACCGCCACACCTGGCCGTCCAGCTCGACCAGCGAGTCGACCGGGTCGACCGTGGTGCCGGCGACCGAGTCCACGACGGACCGCTGCTCGCCGGTGAGCTTGTTGAGCAGGCTGGACTTGCCCACGTTCGGCTTGCCGACCAGCGCGACGCGGCGCGGCCCGGCCACGGCCTCGCGCTCCCGCGGCGCCTCCGGCAGCGCCTTGATGATCGCGTCGAGCAGGTCGCCCGAGCTGCGGCCGTGCAGCGCGCTCACCGGGTACGGCTCGCCCAGGCCGAGCGACCACAGCGAGGCCACGTCGGACAGCAGCCGCTCGTCGTCGACCTTGTTGGCGGCCAGCAGCACCGGCCGCTTCGACCGGCGCAGCACCTTGGCCACCGCCTCGTCGGTCGCGGTCGCGCCGACCGAGGCGTCCACCACGACCAGCACCGCGTCCGCGGTGTTCATCGCGAGCTCGGCCTGCGCCGCGACCGCGGCCTGCAGGCCGGTCGCGCTCGGCTCCCAGCCACCCGTGTCGACCACGGTGAACCGGCGCCCGGCCCACTGCGCGTCGTAGGCCACCCGGTCCCGGGTCACACCGGGGGTGTCCTGCACGACCGCCTCGCGACGGCCCAGGATCCGGTTGACCAGGGTGGACTTGCCCACGTTCGGGCGCCCGACGACGGCCAGCACGGGCTGGCTCAGCTCGGCTTCCTCCTCGGACGCCGCGTCGTCGGCCTGGTTGTCGAGCGCGGTGAACTCCGCCTCGTCCGACCAGGTCCCGTCAAGCTCCGTCATAATTCCGCTTTCTTCCCGCGCACGGACTCGCCCTGCGCTGCACGCCATTCGTCGAGGGTGCGGACCAGGCCCGCGAGCTCGTCCCGCAGCCGCCCGGTCGCCTCGTCCAGCCCGGCCCGGCCGCGGCCGACCTCGAGCGTGAACGGTTCACCCACCAGGATGTCCACCCGGGGCCGGAACCGCCGCCCGCTGCCGGCGGGACGCCGCGTCCCGCGCACCGCGATCGGCAGGACCACCGCGCCCGAGGCCCGGACCAGCCAGGCCGCGCCGCGTTCGGCGCTGGCCACGTCACCGTCGCCGCGGGTCCCCTCCGGGAACACCGCGACCACTCCGCCGTCGGAGAGCACGTTCGCCGTGGTCAGCAGGGGCGCCCGGCCGGGTTCGCCCCGGCGCACCGGCACCTGGCCGATCCGCCGGAGGAACCACCCGACGGCCCCGGTGAACATCTCCTCCTTGACGAGGAACACCGAACGCCGCGGCAACATTCCGAAGATGATCTGCGGTTCGACCATCGAGCTGTGGTTGGCCACCACCAGCACCGGCCCGGTCCGCGGCACGCGCTCCAGCCCGCGGATCCGCAGCCGGTAGGCCGGCTTGAACAGGTGCGTCCCGACGAACCGCGCGGCGTCGTGCAGCCACGCCGACGCACCCGCAGGCAGACCGGCAGGGCTCACCGCGTGACCTGCGCGCACTCGCCCAGCAGCCCGCGGCGCCCGGCCAGCTCGGACAGGGCGACCAGCACCTGGTCGATGGACAGTTCGGTGGTGTCCAGGTGCACGGCGTCGTCGGCGGCCTTCAGCGGCGCGACCGCGCGGGTCGAGTCGAGCCGGTCCCGCCGGTCGACCGACGCCAGCGCCTCGGCCTGGCTGCTCTGCCGCCCGGCCGCGGTGTCCTGGGCGCTGCGGCGCGCGGCCCGCACCGCCGGGTCCGCGGTCAGGTAGACCTTGAGCGGGGCGTCCGGCGCGACGACCGTGCCGATGTCCCGGCCCTCGACGACGATGCCGCCGACCTCGCCGAGCACCTCGCCGATGATCCGCCGCTGACGGGCCACCAGCAGCTCGCGCACCTCCGGCACCGCCGAGACCGGCGACACCGCGTGGTTGACCTCGGCGCCGCGGATCTCGGCCGCCACGTCCTCACCGGCCAGGTGCACGCTCGGCGCCGACGGATCGGTGCCCAGGGTGAAGTCGGTGGTGCGGGCCAGCTCGGCGACCGCCGGGCCGTCGGCCGGGTCGACGCCCGCGCGCAGCACGGCCAGCGTCACCACCCGGTACATCGCACCGGTGTCGAGGTACCCGGCCGACAGCCGGCCGGCGAGCTTGCGCGCCACCGTGGTCTTCCCGGTTCCCGAGGGTCCGTCCAGAGCGACCACGCCGCGTAGGGCTCCCGCCACCGATGCTCTCCTCGCCGTCTCGATCGGTCCGTACCTGCGGTTCTCCATTGTGCCTGGCCCGCCAGGTGGCGGCCGCACCGGTACCGTGGCGGTCGTGAACGTGGAAGTGACACCCCTGCCGGGCATCGGCGTGCGGAAGGACTTCGCGACCCGGAACGGCCGCCGCATCGGCGTCGTCACGCACCGGGACGGGCAGATCGAGCTGATCGTGTCCAAGTCCGACGACCCCGACGCGTGCCTGGCGTCCCTGCCCCTGACCGCCGACGAGGCCGGCGCGCTGGCGAACCTGCTCGGCGCCCCGCAACTCGCCGCGCTGCTCACCGAGGAGCACCGCGAGGTCCCCGGCATCAACACCAAGCAGCTGCCCATCAAGGCGAACTCACCGTTCGACGGCCGCACCCTCGGCGACACGGCGATGCGGACCCGGACCGGCGTGTCCGTGGTCGCCGTCATGCGCGCCGGCCAGGTGCACCCCTCCCCCACCCCGGACTTCACGTTCACCGCCGGTGACGTGCTGGTCGCGGTCGGCACGTCGGAAGGCCTGGAGGGCGCCCTCAAGATCCTGAAGAACGGCTGAGCCCTTGGAGCACACCGCACTGGCCCTGATCGAACTCGGGGCCGTCTTCTTCGTGCTCGGCGTCCTGGGGCGCCTCGCCGGGAAGATCGGCCTCTCCCCCATCCCGCTCTACCTCCTCGGCGGCCTGGCCTTCGGGCAGGGCGGCCTCATCCCGCTCGGCGACATCGGCGACTTCACGCACCTGGCCAGCGAGATCGGCGTCGTGCTGCTGCTGTTGCTGCTGGGCCTGGAGTACTCGGCGGCCGAGCTGTTCACCGGGCTGAAACGCTCGTGGATGGCCGGGCTGCTGGACATCGTGCTCAACGCCGCACCCGGCGCGGCCGTCGCGCTGCTGCTCGGGTGGGGCCCGATCGGCGCCATCGTGATGGCCGGGGTCACCTACATCTCCTCGTCCGGGATCATCGCGAAGGTGCTCGGCGACCTGGGCCGGCTCGGTAACCGGGAAACCCCGGTCGTGCTGTCGATCCTGGTGTTCGAGGACCTGGCGATGGCGCTGTACCTGCCGATCCTGACCGCGCTGCTGGGCGGCGTGAGCTTCCTCGGCGGCCTGGAGGCCGTCGGCATCTCGCTGCTGGTGATCACCGTGGTGCTGGTGATCGCGCTGAAGTACGGCCGGTACGTGTCGGCGATCGTGGACTCCGACGACCGCGAGGTCTTCCTGCTCAAGGTGCTGGCCGCGGCGCTGCTGGTGGCCGGGCTCGCCTCGGCGATGCAGGTGTCCGCCGCGGTCGGCGCGTTCCTGCTCGGCATCGCGATCTCCGGGTCGACCGCCCACAACGCGACCCGCCTGCTGGAGCCGCTGCGGGACCTGTTCGCCGCGGTGTTCTTCGTGGTGTTCGGGCTCAACACCAACCCGGCGTCCATCCCGCCGGTGCTCGGCTGGGCGGTGCTGCTGGCCGTGCTGACCACCCTGACGAAGGTGGCGACCGGCTGGTGGGCGGCGCGGCGGCAGGGCGTCGGCAAGCTGGGCCGCGCCCGCGCCGGTGCGGCGCTGGTGGCGCGTGGTGAGTTCTCGATCGTCATCGCCGGGCTGGCCGTGTCGGCCGGCGCCGTGGTCGACGAGCTGGCCGCGCTGGCCACCGCGTACGTGCTGCTGATGGCGATCCTCGGCCCCATCGCGGCCCGGGTGGTGGAGCCGCTGGCGAAGGGCATGCAGCGGCGGCGCGGGCACGGCCACGAGCCAGCCACCACCGCGAGCTGAGCGCTCCGGCGACAGTGTGGTCGCCGGGCTTTTCGTGGCTGCGCGGCTTCAAAGATCAAGGGATTGTCCTCGCCGGACGGGCAGGCTCCGGGATGACCTAGGGGTGCCTCGGCTCACCTCGGGTGGGTGGTCGCTGGGTGGTCATCCCGTCGCCTTCCGGTTTGTGCCTATCACCTTGAGCCAGGGCCGCAAGGTTGACATCTCCGGCCGGCGGTTGGCGGCCTGGGTTGCGGCCCTGGCTCAAGGTGATCGTTCCGGTGTCAGGCGACGGGATGACCACCCGGCTACCTTGGGTTCAAAGAAGCGTGGCGCGGTGCGCCGTCAGGGCAGAACCGAGCGCACCGCCTCTGCCGTCCGTCCCACCACCGTCGTTCCGTCGTCGGCGGTGATGATCGGGCGCTGGATCAGCTTCGGGTGCTCTGCCAGCGCCTCCAGCCAGCGGCCGCGGGTCGCCTCGTCGCGCGGCCAGCTCTTGATGCCCAGTTCGGCCGCCTCGGGCTCCTGCAGGCGCGCGATGTCCCACGGGTCCAGGCCCAGGCGCTTCAGCACCGCGTCCAGCTCGGCGACCGTCGGCGGCTCCTCCAGGTACCGGCGCACCTCGTAGGACACGCCGGCCTCGTCCAGGATCGACAGCGCCGAACGGCACTTCGAGCACCGCGGGTTGACCCAGATCTCCACTACTCGCCTCCCGCCAGTGTCGCCAGCACCTGCTCGCCGTACTTGGCGAGCTTGTTCTCCCCGACCCCGCTCACGCCGGCCAGTTCGTCCAAGGTGGACGGCTGTTCGGTGGCGATCTGCCGCAGGGTGGCGTCGCTGAAGACGATGTAGGCCGGCACGCCCTGGTTCTTCGCCTCCTCGAACCGCCAGGCGCGCAACCGCTCGAACACCGGGCGCGCCTCCTCCGGCATCTCCGCCGCCGGCTTGCGCTTGGCCGCCGCGGCGGCACGGGCGGCGCGCTTGGGCTCGCGGCGCATCCGCACCTCGCGCTTGCGGCCCAGCACCTCGGCGCTGGCCTCGGTCAGCAGCAGCGTCCCGTAGTCGCCCTCGACGGCCAGCAGCCCCTGCGCCAGCAGCTGCCGCACCACGCCGCGCCACTCGCTCTCCGACAGCTCCTGCCCCACGCCGAACACGGTCAGCTGGTCGTGCCGGTGCTGCGTCACCTTCGGGGTCTGCTTGCCCAGCAGGATGTCGATGACCTGCCCGGCGCCGAACTTCTGGCCGCGCTCGTGCTGCAGCCGGTACACCGCCGACAGCAGCTTCTGCGCGGCGATCGTGCCGTCCCACGACTCGGGCGGCGTCAGGCAGGTGTCGCAGTTCCCGCACGGCTGCCCGGACTGGCCGAAGTAGTTCAGCAGCTGCACGCGGCGGCACTCGACGGTCTCGCACAGCGCCAGCATCGCGTCCAGGTGCTGCGACAGCCGGCGGCGGTGCGCGTCGTCGCCCTCGGAGGTCTGGATCATCCGCCGCTGCTGCACGACGTCCTGCAGCCCGTAGGCCAGCCACGCGGTGGACGGCAGCCCATCGCGGCCGGCGCGGCCGGTCTCCTGGTAGTAGCCCTCGACGGACTTCGGCAGGTCCAGGTGCGCCACGAACCGCACGTCCGGCTTGTCGATGCCCATGCCGAACGCGATGGTGGCGACCACGACCAGCCCGTCCTCGCGCAGGAACCGCGCCTGGTTGCGCGCGCGGGTGCGGGAATCCAGGCCCGCGTGGTAGGGCACCGCGCTGATCCCGTTGGCCACCAGGAACTCGGCGGTCTTCTCCACCGAGTTGCGCGACAGGCAGTACACGATGCCCGCGTCGCCGGGGTGCTCGGTGCGGATCAGGTCGAGCAGCTGCTTCTTCGGCTCGGCCTTCGGCGCGATGCGGTACTGGATGTTGGGCCGGTCGAAGCTCGCCACGAACTGGCGGGCCTCGCCGAGGTTGAGCCGGGACACGATCTCGGCGTGCGTGGCCTTCGTGGCGGTCGCGGTCAGCGCGATGCGCGGCACGTCCGGCCAGCGCTCGTGCAGCTCGGACAGGCCCAGGTAGTCGGGCCGGAAGTCGTGGCCCCACTGGGACACGCAGTGCGCCTCGTCGATCGCGAACAACGCGACCTTGCCCCGGTCCAGCAGGTTCCGGGTGGACTCCATGGACAGCCGTTCCGGCGCCAGGTACAGCAGGTCCAGCTCGCCCGCGACGAACGCGGCCTCGACCTCGCGGCGCTGCTCGAAGTCCTGCGACGAGTTGAGGAACCCGGCGCGCACGCCGACCGCCAGCAGCGCGTCGACCTGGTCCTGCATGAGCGCGATCAGCGGCGAGACGACCACGCCGGTGCCCGGGCGCACCAGGGACGGGATCTGGTAGCACAGGGACTTCCCGCCGCCGGTGGGCATCAGCACGACCGCGTCACCACCGCCGATCACGTGCTCGACGATCGCTTCCTGGTCACCGCGGAAGGAGTCGTAGCCGAAGACGCGCCGCAGCGCCTGCAGCGCGTCGCTCACGGGGATGGTTTCAGCGGATGCCACGCCGCGATCCTAGGGGCTCGCCGCGACCGCCGGGCGCCGCCACACGAGATGCCCGGTCACGCGGCCCGGAGCGTTCATTCTCACCGGGCTGGCGCGCACTACCCGAGAAACTGCACGGCCCAGCCCATCGAGTGGAGATCACGTCATGTCTTTCCCCCAGGTGGAGGCTGGGCTCGGCAGCCCTGAGCCGGATCATCACGGCCACTACACCTGCCCCACAGGAGTGGCTGGTGGTGCTGACCGGGCTGTTCGCAGTGGCCGTCACCGCGTCGACATTCCTGTCGATCACCACCGGGCAACGCCAGATCCTGCTCGACGTCAACGTGCTCGGTACGAGCATCCACGAGGCTGGGCATGCGCTCGTCAGCTGCCTGACCGGGGGCGGAGTTTACCGATTCACCATCCTCGGGCCCGGCTCAGGGCTGGTGCACACCTGGTACGGCTCACGGTTCTCGGACATCGCCGGTGATGGGCTCGTCCAGCTCCGGGTCGATCACGGTGTCCAGCGCGCTACGGTGGTCACCCTCGCCCTGCGGTGGGGCACCGGTTGGTTGCCGAACCTGGTCGCTTACACGAGACCCGGCTACTGCTCACCATACCGACCGCGACGACGCCGGGGACCCTTGCCGATTCCACCCGCATCCCGGATCTCATTTGGATCGGCGGCTGGTACGCCCTCATCGGGTGGGGAGTCGCGTTGCCCGGTCGCTACAGGCCGACGCGCCGGTACAGGCTGCCGACCTCGTCGCGGTTGAGCTTGCGGATCGTGCCCGGCTTGCCGTTGCCCAGCTGGACGTCGCCGATCGCGGTGCGCACCAGCTTGCGCACCGGGAACCCGACCTCGGCCAGCAGGCGCCGCACGATGTGCTTGCGGCCCTCGTGCAGCACGATCTCCAGCAGGGTGCGCCCGCCCATGCTGTCCTTGACCCGGAACGCGTCCACGCGCACCGCGCCGTCCTCCAGTACGATGCCGTCCTTCAGCTCCTTGCCCAGGCCGCGCGGCACCTTGCCGTCGACCTCGGCCAGGTAGGTCTTGGGCACGTGGTAGGAGGGGTGCATCAGCCGGTGGGCGAGGTCACCGTCGTTGGTGAGCAGCAGCAGGCCCTCGGTGTCGGCGTCCAGGCGGCCGACGTGGAACAGGCGCTCGCTGCGGTCGCGCACGTAGTCGCCGACGCACGGGCGGCCCTGGTCGTCGTACATCGTGGTGTGCACGCCGCGGGGCTTGTTGAGCGCCAGGTGGATCAGGTCCTCGCGGAGGATGACCCGCGTGCCGTCGACGTGGATCACGGCGCTGTCCGGGTCGACGCGCCGGCCGAGCTCGCGGACGACCTTGCCGTCGACGCTCACCCGGCCCTGCACGATCAGCTCTTCGGCGGCGCGGCGCGAGGCCACGCCCGCCTTGGCGAGCACCTTCTGCAGGCGCACGCCCTCGGCTTCGGGCTCAGATGTCATCGATGGAGTCCACTTCCGGCAACAGGGGGGCGATCGGCGGCAGGTCGGTCAGCGAGGACAGGCCCAGCCGCTCGAGGAACAGTTCGGTCGTCACGTACAGGGTGCCACCCGTCTCCGGGTCGGCGCCGCTCTCCTCGATGAGTCCGCGGGCGAGCAGGGTGCGGATCACACCGTCGACGTTGACCCCGCGCACGGCCGCGACGCGGGAACGCGTGACGGGTTGGCGGTAGGCGATCACGGCGAGGGTTTCCAGGGCGGCCCTGGTCAGCTTGGCGCGCTGCCCGTCGAGCAGGAGCTTTTCGACGAACGGCGCGTAGGTGTCGCGGGTGAACAGGCGCCACCCCTCGCCGACCCGCCGCAGGTCGATGCCGCTGCCGCGCTCGGTGAGCTCGGTGGCCATGACCTGCAGCGTCTGCGTGACGCGGGCCTCGGGCTGGCCGAGCGCGCCGGCGAGCGCTTCTTCGCTGACGGGCGAGTCGACGACCAGGAGGAGGGCTTCCAGCGCCGCGGCCAGCGCGGAGTGCTCGGAGAGATCCGGCAGCCCATCGCCCACGGCGACGAGGTCTTCGGGCTCGTCCAGTTCGTCCGGGACCGGCACCTCCGCCGCGGCAGGCGCCTCCACCGCGGGCACCTCCCGGGTCCCGGGCACCTCGGCGGCCTCGGTCTCGACCGGCTCCTGTTCGGGACTCACCCGTACTCCTCTTCCTCGACGCGGGCCCGCTCCATCTCCGCGGCGGCCTCGGCCTCCGAGACCGACCCGCCGATCCACCGCACCCGCAACATGGTCAGCGGCTCGTCCTGCTCGAACTGCACGCTGGACTCCCGGTAGAGCTCCAGCAGCGCCAGGAACCGGGCCACCACCTCGACCGTGTGCTCGCAGTCCTCGACCAGCTCGGTGAACGTCGCGTCGCCCCGCTCGGCCAGCTTCAGCCGCAGCAGCGCCGCGTGTTCCCGCACCGACACCCGGTGCGCGTGGATGTGGTCCAGCGACACCGTCGGCGGCGGCTTGGGCCGGAACACCGCCAGCGCGATCTCCGCGAACTTCGCCGCGTCCACGCCGAGCATCACCTCGGGCAGCAGCCCGACGAACCGCTCCTCCAGCGACACCGACCGCGGGTAGCGCCGCAGCGCCCCGGCCTCCAGCTCCGCGAACAGCGCCGCGACCTGCTTGTACGCCCGGTACTGCAACACCCGGGCGAACAGCAGGTCCCGTGCCTCGAGCAACGCCAGGTCGTCCTCGTCCTCGACCTCGGCGGCGGGCAGCAGCCGCGCCGCCTTCAGGTCGAGCAGCGTCGCCGCGATGACGAGGAACTCGGTCACCTCGTCCAGGTCCCACTCCGGCCCCAGCGCCCGCGTGTAGGCGATGAAGTCGTCGGTGACCTGGTGCAACGCGACCTCGGTGACGTCGAGCTGGTGCTGCGAGATCAGCTGCAGCAACAGGTCGAACGGCCCCTCGAAGTTGTCCAGCCGGACCTTGAACTTCGGCGCCGCCGATTCCTCGACGGGCTGGGCCCCGTCGACCGGAGCCCCGTTCTCGCTCACGGCCCGGCGGCTTCCTCGGAGTCGAGGCCGCCCTCGCGCAGCCGGCGCACCAGCACCGAGTCCGCGCCGTGCTCGTCGAAGTCCGCCAGCAGCACCGCCACCGCCTCGCGCACGAGACGGCCGCGGTCGATGGCCAGGCCGTGCTCGGCCCGCAGGCTCAGCCGGGCCTGCTCCATCGCGACCAGCTCGTCACCGGAGACGTAGACGGTGATCTTCGAGTCGTGCTTCTGCCGTCCGCTGCCGCGGCGCCCGGCGGCGCTGCGCTCCAGCTGCTCGCGGTGCCCGGGGTTCTGCCCGTGGCCCGGCCGCTGCGCCTCCGGGCGCTGCGGGGCGGGCGTGGGCGGCGCGGGCACGTCGAGGGCCGGGCTGCTGGTCAGGCGGAAGAGTTCCGAAGCCCCGGGGAGGGAGGCTCGCCTGCTCACCGAGCGATCACCTCGCGGGCCAGCGCGCGATAGGCCTGCGCGCCGGCGGATTTGGGGGCCCAGCGGGTGATGGGCTCACCGGCCACGGTGGTCTCCGGGAACCGCACGGTGCGGTTGATCACCGTGTCGAACACGGTGTCGCCGAAGGCCTCCACGACCCGTGCCATGACCTCCCGTGAGTGGAGGGTCCGCGGGTCGAACATGGTGGCCAGGATGCCGGTGATATCCAGTTTGGGGTTCAAGCGTTCGCGTACCTTCTCGATCGTGTCGATCAACAAAGCCACGCCACGCAAGCTGAAGAACTCGCACTCCAGCGGGATGATCACGCCGTCGGCGGCCGTGAGCGCGTTCACCGTGAGCAACCCGAGCGATGGCTGGCAGTCGACCAGAACATAGTCGTACTCCGAGATGAGGGGTTGCACGACCCGGAGCAACGTGTGCTCGCGGCCCACCTCGGCGACCAGCTGCACCTCGGCGGCCGACAGGTCGATGTTGCTCGGCAGCAGGTCCATGCCCTCGACACTGGTGTGCCGCAGGATGTCCTGGGCGGTCACGGAGCGCTCCATGATCGCGTTGTAGACCGTCTGGTCCAGCTCGTGCGGCTGCACGCCGAGCCCCACCGACAGCGCGCCCTGCGGGTCGAAGTCCACCAGCAGCACCCGTCGGCCGTACTCGGCGAGCGCGGCGCCCAGGTTGATCGTCGACGTGGTCTTGCCGACGCCGCCCTTCTGGTTGCACATCGCCAGCACCGTGGCCGGGCCGTGCTTGTCCAGCAGGGGCGGTTCGGGAATCTCACGCAACGGTCTGCCGGTCGGGCCGAGCCTGGGCTTGCCGTTCGCTTCGGCGCCCACGGCCACGACAGAGTCCACGGTGTCGGGCTCCCCCTCGGTCGCGATGGTCAACTGGTCGAGGTTCGCGGCAGCCGATGCGGCTGTGACCGATCTGGTCGAGGGCTGCGGTGTCGACATGGCGCGAAACTCCTCGTTCGACGGGTTGGCCGCAGCCTATTCGGCGAGCCGTTTGTCGCCAAAGCAACTCGCCGGAGGCGATCAGGTCAACCCAGCGCCCGAGGATGCGCCGTAGCATATACCTCACGCAGAGTGTTCATCGTGACCAGGGTGTACACCTGCGTCGTCGTCACCGAAGCGTGGCCGAGCAGCTCTTGGACCACCCGGACGTCCGCCCCGCCCTCCAGCAGGTGGGTGGCGAAACTGTGACGCAGCGTGTGCGGGGACACGGCGGTGGAGATCCCGGCGCGCTCGGCGGTGGTCTTGAGCACCTGCCACGCGCTCTGCCGGGACAGCCGCGTGCCGCGCGCGTTGAGGAACAGCGCCGCGGTGCCCCGGCCGCGCCGCGCCAGCACCGGGCGGGCCCGCACCAGGTAGGCCTCCAGCGCCTCGACCGCGGGGCGGCCGATCGGCACCAGCCGCTGCTTGCCGCCCTTGCCGTCGAGCAGCACGGTGCGCTCCTCGCGGTCGACGTCGTCGAGGTCGAGCCCGACCGCCTCGGAGATCCGGGCCCCGGTGGAGTACAGCAGCTCCAGCAGGGCCCGGTCGCGCAGCGGCCGCTCCCCCTCGGCGGGCGGCACGGCCAGCAGCCGCAGCACGTCGTCCACCGGCAGCGCCTTGGGCAGCCGCTTGGCCGCCGCCGGGGGCCGCACCTCGCGGGCCGGGTCGTCCTCGATCAGCCCGTCGAGGTGCGCGAAGCGGTGCAGCCCGCGCACGGCCACCAGCGCCCGCGCCGCCGAGGACGCCGCCAGCGGCGGGTGCACCTCGTCGCCCTCGCGCAGCGCGGCGCCGAACCCGGTCACGTGGGCCTCGGTGATCCGCCGGAAGTCCCGGATCCCGGCCTGCTCCAGGTACCGCAGGTACCGGCGCAGGTCGCGGGCGTAGCTGTCCAGGGTGTTGCGTGCCGTCCCGCGCTCCACGGCGAGATGATCGAGATAGGCCGTGACCACCTCGGCAGCCGGCAGAACGTGCACGCCGACACCCTAGAGCGTGACGTCAGGAAATGCGATCGGCGAACCTCGTCGGCCGGTCCCGCCACGGCGCGTCCGCCGGCCGCGAGGGGGCGCCGTCGTGCACGACCGCGTGCGCGGCCAGCAGCCCGCCCACGGTGGCGCCGTTGACGATCTCCCCGGACAGCGCCATCCGCACCGCCTCGGCCAGCGGCACCCGGTGCACCACCAGGTCGGCCAGCTCGTCGCCGAGGACCTCCCGGTCCACCGGGGTCAGGTCGCGCGCCAGGAACACGCGCACCACCTCGTCGGTGAACCCGGGCGAGGCGGCCACGTCGACCAGCGTCTCCCACCGCCCGGCGGCGAGCCCGGCCTCCTCGGCCAGCTCGCGCCGCGCGGCCTCGACCGGGTCCTCCCCGGCGTGGTCGAGCAGCCCGGCGGGCAGCTCCCAGATCCGCCGCCCCAGCGGGTGCCGGTACTGGTGGACCAGGGTGACCGTGCCGTCGGTGTCCACGGCGGCGACGGCGACCGCGCCGGGGTGCTCGACCACTTCGCGCCTGGCGGTGCCGCCGCCGGGCATCGCGACCTCGTCGATCCGCAGGCCCACCACGCGTCCGATGTGGACGTCCTTGGTGGACACCACCCGGAAGTCGTGCTCGCCGGGCGCGGTCAATGCGCGCTCACGGTGGGCTCGGGCAGCTCGACCGGCAGCCGGTCGGCCGTGCGGTACCGGACGACGGCGTCGATGAACGCGTCGAACAGCGGGTGCGGCCGGGTCGGGCGGCTCTTGAGCTCCGGGTGCGCCTGGGTGCCCACGAAGAACGGGTGCACCTCGGCGGGCAGCTCGACGAACTCCACCAGCCGGTCGTCCGGCGAGGTGCCGGAGAAGACCAGGCCGGCGTCGGACAGCCGCTTGCGGTAGGCGTTGTTGACCTCGTAGCGGTGCCGGTGCCGCTCGGACACGTCGGTGCTGCCGTAGGCCTTCGCGACCTGCGAACCCGGCTTGAGCTTGGCCGGGTAGGCGCCCAGCCGCATGGTGCCGCCCATGTCGCGCTCACCGGCGACGACGTCCTTCTGGTCGGCCATCGTGGAGATCACCGGGTGCTCGGTGGCCTCGTCGAACTCGGCCGAGTTCGCGCCTTCGATGCCGGCCAGGTTGCGCGCCGCCTCGATGACCATGCACTGCAGGCCCAGGCACAGCCCGAGCACCGGGATGCCGCGGGTGCGGGCGTAGTGGATCGCGCCGATCTTGCCCTCGATGCCGCGCACGCCGAACCCGCCCGGCACCAGGACGCCGTCGACGTCGCCCAGCGCGGCGGCCGCGCCGGCGGGGGTGGTGGCGCGGTCGGAGGCGACCCACACGATCTCGACCTTGGCCCGGTGGGCGAACCCGCCGGCGCGCAGGGCCTCGGTGACCGACAGGTAGGCGTCGGGCAGGTCGATGTACTTGCCGACCAGCGCGACCCGGACCGTCTCGGACGGGTTGTGCACGCGGTCGAGCAGGTCGCCCCACACCGTCCAGTCGACGTCGCGGAAGGGCAGGCCGAGGCGGCGCACGACGTAGGCGTCCAGCGCCTCGCGGTGCAGCACCTTGGGGATGTCGTAGATGGACCGGGCGTCCGGGCAGGCGATGACGGCCTCGTTGTCCACGTCGCACATCAGCCCGATCTTGCGCTTGAGGTCCTCGGGCAGGTCGCGGTCGGCCCGGCACACCAGCGCGTCGGGCTGGATGCCGATGTTGCGCAGCGCGGCGACCGAGTGCTGGGTCGGCTTGGTCTTCAGCTCGCCCGAGGGCGCCAGGTAGGGCACCAGCGACACGTGCAGGAAGAAGCAGTTGTCGCGGCCGATCTCGTGCCGCACCTGGCGGCAGGCCTCCAGGAACGGCAGCGACTCGATGTCGCCGACCGTGCCGCCGACCTCGGTGATGACCACGTCGGGCCGCTGCCCGGTGCCGTCGGATTCCGCGACCGCCATGATGCGGCGCTTGATCTCGTCGGTGATGTGCGGGATGACCTGCACGGTGTCGCCGAGGTACTCACCGCGGCGCTCCTTGGCGATCACCTCGGAGTAGACCTGGCCGGTCGTGACGTTCGCCGAGCCGGAGAGGTCCCGGTCCAGGAAGCGCTCGTAGTGGCCGATGTCCAGGTCGGTCTCGGCGCCGTCCTCGGTGACGAACACCTCCCCGTGCTGGAACGGGTTCATCGTGCCCGGATCCACGTTGAGGTAGGGATCCAGCTTCTGCATCGTGACCCGCAGGCCGCGAGAGGTGAGGAGCTGGCCCAGGCTGGAGGCCGTCAGGCCCTTGCCCAGGGAGGAGGCGACGCCCCCCGTGACGAAAACGTACTTGGCTGTCCGCGGCTGAAGTCCCACGGGCTTCCACCTTATCGCACCGGCCCCCGGACGCTCGCCCGCCGCGCCCACGTAGTTCGATAGGTCACGTCAGACGTTCGCGCGTGAAAGAGGCACCGTGTCCCAGCCCACCGCTTCCCAGCCCACCTGGACCGCTCCGGTCGCGTCCGGCCCGCTCGACGCGACGGTGCGCGTCCCCGGCTCCAAGTCGATCACCAACCGGGCGTTCGTGCTGGCCGCGCTGGCGGACGAGCCGACGCTGGTCCGCGCCCCGCTGGACTCCCGCGACGCCCGGCTGATGCTCGGCGCGCTGGAGGCGCTCGGCGGCGGCTCCGAGCGGCGCGGCGACGACGTGCTGGTGCGCCCGCTGGTGCACGGCTCCACCGAACCGGCGTCGGTGGTGCTGGGCAACGCCGGCACGGTCGCGCGGTTCACCCCCGCGCTGGCCGGGCTGGGGTCGGCGCCGGTGACGTTCGACGGGGACGAGGCGATCCGCCGCCGCCCGATCGCGCCGCTGCTGGCCGCGCTGCGCGAGGCGGGCGCGGACATCGACGACGCGGGCCGCGGCGCTCCCCCGTTCACCGTGATCGGGCACGGTGGCCTGCCCGGCGGGAAGGTCGATCTGGACTCGAGCGCGTCCAGCCAGTTCCTGTCGGCGCTGCTGCTGGCCGGCCCCGCGTTCGAGGCCGGGGTGACGGTGCGGCTGACCGGCGGGACCCCGCCGAGCGAGCCGCACATCGCGATGACCCTGGACATGCTGAAGCGGTTCGGCGCGGCGCCGGAGCGGGACGGGCAGGAGTTCCACGTCGGCCCGGCGCGGTTGTCCTGCCCGGACTTCACGGTCGAGCCGGACCTGTCCACCGCGGCGCCGTTCGTGGTGGCCGCGGCAGCCGCGGGCGGCACGGTGCGCATCCCCGGCTGGCCGGAGTACTCCACCCAGCCGGGTGACTGGCTGCGCAGCCTGATGGCCGAGCTGGGCCAGCGCGTCGAGCTGACCCCGGATGGCCTGACCGTCACCGGAACGGGCGAAATCCCGGGCGCCCGGCTCGACCTGCACGAGGTGGGCGAGCTGACCCCGGTGATCGCCGCGCTGCTGTGCTTCGCCGACGGGCCCTCGGTCATCTCCGGTGTCGCGCACCTGCGCGGGCACGAGACCGACCGGCTGGCCGCGCTGGCGGCCGAGCTGTCCGCGCTGGGCGCCGGGGTGACCGAGACCGCGGACGGCCTGGCGATCACCCCGGCCCCGATGCACGGCGGCGTCTTCCACACCTACGAGGACCACCGGCTGGTGATGGCCGGCGCGGTGCTGGGCCTGCGGGTGCCCGGGGTGGCGGTCGAGGACCCGGCGACGGTCGGCAAGACCTTCCCCGGCTTCACCGGTGCGTGGGCGGCGATGCTCAGCTGACCACGTCGGCCAGCCGGTCCACCTGGCCCGGGTCGGTGCCCCAGCAGTAGAGGATCAGCTCGTCGGCGCCGAGGTCCGCGAAGTGCTTCGCCGTTTCGCGGATCTGTTCCGGTGTGGTGAGCATGCGCTCGGCGGTCTGGTTCGCCCAATCACCGGCGAATCCGTAGTAGCCGAGAATCGCCGCGCGTGCGTCGTCCACATCGGACCCGAGCGCGACGTTGACCTGGGCGACCATGCGCGGGCTGCCGTCGCGGCCTTCGTCGGCCCAGAACCGCTCGACCTTGGCGAACAGGTCGCCGGCCCACTGCGGCGGCGCGGCGCACAGGAACCCGTCCCCGTGCCGCGCGACCCGGCGCAGGGCGGGGTCGGCGAAGGCGCCGAACAGGACCTCGGGGCCGCCGGGCGTGGCCGGGGCGGGGCCGATTCCTTCGGCGCCGGACCAGATCCGGCGCATGCGGGCCATCTGCTCGTCGAGGATCCGGCCGCGGTGGCGCGGGTCGGTGCCGGTGGCCCGGTGGTCGTCTTCCCGGCCGCCGACGCCGAGACCGAGGGTGAAGCGGCCGCCGGAGAGGCGGTCCAGGGTCGCGGCCTGCTTGGCGAGCAGGGCGGGTTCGCGCAGCGGGGCCAGCAGGACCTCGGTCTGCAGGCGGACGCGCGTGGTGGCGCCGGCGAGCGCGGCGAGGGTGACCAGCGGCTCGGGGTTGTCGTAGACGATCCGGTCGAGCAGGCCGAGGGTGCGGAACGGGCCGTCGTCGGCGCGGCGAGCCCAGCCGATGAGCTGCTCGGGGCGGCCGACGGGCAGACCGAGACCGTAGTGCATGAGTTACCTCCGGAGGGTGTGACGGATGGACGTGCCGCCCGCTCCGGGCCGGTCGTGACGCTGCCTCGGCGGCAGGACTGCTGCGGCAGGCGTGGCCCCGTCGAGTACATTCGATCTTAGCCGAAGATCACCTGGGGGAAGGACGGATTTTCCATGGCCGATCGCCGTGTCCGGTTCGGGCCGGCCCGCCGCGTCGAGGACCTCGGTTCCGGATGATCACGCACCAGGACATGGTCGATCTCTACGGTCCCGACAACGTCGTCACTTTGGCCCACCAGGAGGTGGACCGGCTTGGGGTCGCACCCCAGGACGCAGAGGTTCTGGCGAATGTCGGACTTCCCTGCATCAGTGCGCCGTTCTTCACGACCCGGATCCACGGAGGACCCGAGTTCCTCCGAGTCATCGACGTGACCACGCGCGACGCAACGAAGCATCGCGAGGTGATCGTCGGTGGTCCCCCTGGGGATTCGGGGATGCGGTTCTCACTCTCCGCATACGAGAGATTCGTGACGTTGATGGACTTGGGCGGGACGAAGCCTCGTGGCGAGGTGGTGAACAACAACCTCGTCGAATTCGTGGAGTTCCTCTACCGCATCGAGATGTTCACTCAGGGTGTCGCCGCCGACCCTGCCGTCAAGGAAGCACGATTCGACGATCTTCAGCGCGCGCTGACGGGCATCGACCCGTTCTCCTTCGAGCTGCCGGAGAACTGGTGGGCCATGGCGCTTCGTCAACTCGGCGGAGACGATCCGGTGATCTAGCCGAGGGCCAGGTGATGGACACGCGGCGCAGCCGCCGGAACGTGAGCGCTCAAGGCCCCGAGGTATAGGTCGTTATACACAGCCGCGCCGTGACCGTCCCCGGCGAGCAGATCCGGAGGCCGGCTGCCGGACCCCGCGCCCTCCAGGCGCACGCCCGGGAGAACCGCCGGCCACAGCTCGCGGCTCGCACTGCCAGCCGGGGCCACCACCGCGGCCCGCGCCCGTCAGCTCCCGGGCTGTGCCACCCCGGGCGCCGGCGACTGCGCGTTGCCCGCGATGCCGTACCGCCCGGTCCCGCCGTCGAGCTGTTCCTTCAGCGCCAGCACGGTGCTGACCCGCCCGGCGGCCGTGTTCGCGTTGTCCACAGTGGACAGGATAGACGTCGCCGAGGTGTCGGCCCGCACGAAGCCGATCGCGCCGGTGCCCTCGGCCGACGCCGGGTCGCCCGCGAGCACCGTCCCGGCGCCCGAGCGGTCCAGCTGCGCCGCGAACCGGGCCAGCGTCGCGGCCTTGTCGCCCGCCCCGTCACCCGTCGCCTGGCCGCCGGTCAGCACCAGCGCCAGCTGGCCCGGCGCGATGCCCGGGCTGGCGTTGGCGAACCCGCCGTCCTGCAGCCCCGCGATCGCCGCCGCCAGTTCGTCCGTTGTGGACTGCGGCTGCGCGGTGTCCTTGTTGAGCAGCAGCACCGAACCGACCAGCGCCCCGGCCAGCGTGCCCGGATCACCCGCGGTCGGGAACGTCGAGCCGGCCGGCTGCAGCCTCGTCACCACCTGACGCAGCTGGTCGGCCTTCACCGGATCGGTGAACGAATCGGTCAGCTGCAGCTCCCCCGACACCCGCGCGCCGGACTGCTCGATCAGCTGCCGCAGCGCGTCGCGGTCGGCCGGGTTCGCCTCCTGCGTCGTGATCAGCACGACCGAGCGCCGGTCCAGGGCGCCCGCGACCACCTTCGGGCCGACCGACCCGGCGAAGGCGTCCGCATCGGACAGCCGCGCGTTCAGCTCGTTGCGCTGGGCCTGGAGATCGGACACCTGCGTGGCGAGCTTGCCCTTCTCGTCGGACAGCCCGGACAGCAGCGACCCGTTCAGCGCCGTCGACCCGAGCACGACGCCCACGGCCAGCGCCAGGAACACCGCCGCGATCGAGACGATGTGGTACCGCAGAGAAATCACGTGAAGAGCCCCTTGACCCAGCTTGTGAACGAATCCCAGGTGGAGCGCGCCCAGTCCAGGTACGCCCCGCCGACGTCGGACATGAGCAGCGCGACCGCGACCGCGACGAGCGCGGCGACCACGAGCAGCACCACCGCGCCCAGCGACACGCGGCTGCGGTGCAGCGCGGCGACCGCCTTGCCGTCGACCAGGCGCGTGCCGAGCTTGAGCCGGGTCAGGAACGTCGACGGGTTCGACCCGGACCGGCCGTGGTCGAGGAACTCCCGCAGCGTCGCCTGGAACCCGACGGTGACCACGAGCCCGGCCTCGTGGGCGTCGGCGAGCAGCAGCGCCAGGTCCTCCGGGTTGCCCGACGCGGGGAAGGTGACCGCGCCGATGCCCAGGTCCTGGATGCGCGCCACACCCGGCGCGTGCCCGTCCGGCTGGGCCGGGACGACGACCTCGGCGCCGCACTTGAGCGTCTCGGCGTCGATGCCGAACGGGTCGCCGACGATGATGTCCGGCTGGTACTTCTGCGCGCGCAGCGTGTCCGCGCCGCCGTCCACGCCGATCAGCACCGGCCGGTGCTCGGCGATGTACTTCTTGAGCGCCCTGAGGTCTTCGGCGTGCCCCTTGCCGGGCGCGACGACCAGCACGTGCCGGTCGCGCAGCGGCACCCGCACCTCGGGCACGCCGACGCCGTCGAGGATCAGCGTGCGCTCCCGGCGCAGGAACTCGATCGTGTTCGCGGAGAAGGCCTCCAGCTGGGTGGACATCCCGGCCTTGGCCTCGATCATCTGGTCGGCCACGCTGTCCGGCGTCTGCTCGCTGCCGCCGGCGATCTGCCGGTCGCCGACGTACACGACGCCCTCGTGCAGGCGGACGCGGCTGCCGTCCTTGATCCGGCGCAGCACCTCGCCGCCGACGTTGTCGACCAGCGGGATGCCGGCGTTGACCAGGATCTCCGGGCCCAGGTTGGGAAACCGCCCGGAGATCGACGGCGAGGCGTTCACCACGGCGGCGACCTCGGCTTCGACGAGCGCGTCGGCGGTGGCGCGGTCCAGGTCGATCTGGTCCAGCACCACGATGTCGCCGGGGCCGACGCGCCGGAGCAGGTCGCGCGTGCGCCGGTCCACCCGGGCGACGCCGACGATGCCGGGGAGGGCCTCGGTGTTGCGGTTGAGCAGACCGGGAAGCTTCATGTGTCCGATGGTGACAAACGAACACCGGATGTCCGCTCGCAACACGCCGTGCACAATCCGGTTTCTCGCGGTGATGCCCGGCGGCACCGGTGCGTGTGGACGGTCAGCGCTTGGGACGCTTCCCCGGCTTGCGGCGGGGTTTGGCGGCCGCCTGCTTGTCCGCGTCGGCCACCGCGAGCAGTTCCTCCGCGTGCGCGCGCCCGGTCTCGGTGCTCTCCATCCCGGCGAGCATCCGCGCCAGCTCGACCACCCGCTCGGACTTCTGCAGGGTCTTCACGTCGCTGCGCGTGACGCCCTCCGCGGTGCCCTTGTCGACCACCAGGTGCCGGTCGGCGAACGCGGCCACCTGCGGCAGGTGGGTCACCACGAGCACCTGGTGGGTGCGGGCCAGCCGGGCCAGCCGCCGCCCGATCTCGATCGCCGCACGGCCGCCGACCCCGGCGTCGACCTCGTCGAACACCAGCGTCTGCACGGTGTCCGCGTCGGCCAGCACGACCTCGATCGCGAGCATCACGCGGGACAGCTCACCGCCGGAGGCGGCCTTGTGCACCGGCATCGCCGGCGCGGCCGGGTGCGCCTTGAGCATCAGCTCGACGTCGTCGACGCCGGAGCCGCCCGCGTGCACCAGCTCGCCGTCCACGCGCAGCGCCTGCGGATCGGACGCGTCGGTGGCGCGCCGCTTCACGGTCACCTCGATCTGGGCCTGGCCCATCGCCAGGCCGGACAGCTCCTCGGTGACCGCACCGGCCAGCTCCGCGGCCGCGGCCGAGCGGGCCTTCGACACCGCGGCGGCGTGCCCGGCCAGCTGCTCCGCCAGCTCGTCCCGCCGCGCGGCCAGCGCCGCCAGCGCTTCCTCGGAGGTGTCCATCGACGCCAGGCGCGAGTTCGCGTCCTCGGCCCAGGCCAGGACGCCGTCGACGTCGGCGGCGTACTTGCGGGTCAGGGTCTTCAGCTCGGCCTGCCGGGCGAGGATCTGCTCCAGCAGGCCCGGATCGGCGTCCAGCCCGTCGAGGTAGCCGCCCAGCTCGGCGCCCACGTCGTTGAGCAGCATCTCGGCCTCGGCGAGCCGGGGCTCCAGGTCCCGCAGCGCCGAGTCGTCCGCGCCGGACAGCCGGCGGCGCGCCTCGCCGATCAGGCCGAGCGCGCCGGGCTGGTCCGGGTCGCCGTCCGCGGCCCCGGACACCGCCGCCTGCGCGGCGCTGGCCGCGGCCCGCAGCTCCTCGGTCGCGGTGAGCCGCTTGACCCGCTCGGCCAGCTCCGCGTCCTCCCCCGGCTTCGGGTCGACGGCGGCGATCTCGTCCAGCCCGTGCTTGAGCAGGTCGGCCTGCTGCGCCATCTCGCGCGAGCGGCTGGTGCGTTCGGCCAGCTCGGCGACCACGGCGAGCCACTCGTCGCGGACCGCCCGGTACTCGCGCAGCGGCTCGGCGACGTCGTCCCCGGCGAACCGGTCGAGCACGTCGCGCTGCTCGGCCGGGCGCAGCAGCCGCAGCTGGTCGTTCTGCCCGTGCACGGCCAGCAGCCGGTCGGCCAGGTCGGACAGCACGCTGACCGGCACCGAGCGGCCGCCCAGGTGGGCGCGGGAGCGCCCGTCGGCGCCCACCGAGCGCAGCGCGATGAGGCTGCCGTCCTCGTCGGTCTCGCCGCCGGCGTCGGCGACGATCCGGGCGACGTGCTCGGCGAACACGCCTTCGAAGCGTCCCTCGACGCTCGCCCGGCCCGAGCCGTTGCGGACCTTCGACGCCTCGGCGCGTCCCCCGGACAGCAGGTGCAGCCCGGTGACGACCATGGTCTTGCCGGCGCCGGTCTCGCCGGTGACCACGGTGAATCCCGGGTGCAGTTCGAGCAGGGCGTCCTCGATCACTCCGAGGCCCTGGATGCGCATCTCGGCCAGCACGCAGACCACCGTAGCGGTCCGCCCCGACAATCCGCGCCCGCCTCGCCTCAGCGCGCGTGCCGTTCCCGCCAGCTCTTGACGGGCAGCGAGAACTTGTGGACCAGCCGGTCGGTGAACGGGCCCGGGTGCAGGCGGGCCAGCCGGACCGGCACCTCCCCCGCCACGACCTCGACCCGCGCGCCGCGCGGCAGGGCGATGTGGCGCAGCCCGTCGCAGGTCAGGACCGCGGGCGAGCCGAACGGGTCGATGCCGACGGTGATCACCGAGTCCCGCGAGACGACCAGCGGGCGGGAGAACATCGCGTGCGCGTTGCTGGGCACGACGAGCAGCGCCTCGACGTCGGGCCAGATGATCGGGCCGCCCGCGGAGAACGCGTAGGCGGTCGAACCGGTCGGAGTGGCGCACAGCACACCGTCGCAGCCGAAGGCGGACACCGGCCTGCCGTCGACCTCGATGAGCGCGTCCAGGATCCGCTCGCGGGTGCTCTTCTCCACGCTGGCCTCGTTGAGCGCCCAGGTGCGCGCCACGATCCGGCCCTCGACCGACACCGTCACGTCGATCGTCATGCGCTCCTCGACGGTGTACTCGCGGGACACCACCCGCTGCACGGTCTCGGTGAGCGCGTCCGAGTCGGCCTCGGTGAGGAACCCGACCCGGCCCAGGTTGACGCCCAGCACCGGCACCCCGGCCGGGCGGGCCAGCTCGGCGGCCCGCAGCGGCGCGGAGTCGCCGCCGAGCACGAGCACCAGCTCGGCGCCGCGGGCCGGGTCGTCGTGCGGCGCGACGAGGGTGCACAGCTCGTCCAGGGAGTCGTGCTCGATCAGCTCCTTGACCTCGTCGTCGATGACGCGCAGCCCGATGCCGGCCTCGCTGAACCGGGTCGCGACCTCCCGCGCGGCGTCCTTGGTCGTCTCCCGGTCGGGGTGCATGACCAGCAGCACCTCGCGGCTCTCGCTCACTGGGGACCCTTCCCGACCGCGTCGCGGACCAGTTGCTCGACGTCCTGGTCCGGCGCCGGATCGCGGCGCAGCCAGGCGAAGTATTCGACGTTGCCGGACGGTCCCGGCAGCGGGCTGGCGACCACCCCGTGCGGGTGCAGGCCCAGCGCGGCGGCGGAGTCCAGCACGTCCAGGACGGCGCGGGCGCGCAGGTCCGGGTCCCGCACCACCCCGCCGCTGCCGAGGCGTTCCTTGCCGACCTCGAACTGCGGCTTGACCATCGGCAGCAGGTCGGCGCCGGCGGTCGCGCACGCGGCGAGCGCGGGCAGGACCAGGCGCAGCGAGATGAACGACAGGTCGCCGACGACCAGGTCGACCGGCCCGCCGCACTGCTCGGGGGTGAGGTTGCGGACGTTGGTCTTGTCCAGCACGACGACGCGTTCGTCGGTCTGCAGCCGCCAGTCGAGCAGGCCGCGGCCGACGTCGGCGGCCACGACCTGGCTGGCGCCGCGGCGCAGCAGGACGTCGGTGAAGCCGCCGGTCGAGGCGCCCGCGTCGAGGCAGCGTTTGCCGGCGACGGACAGCCCGGCCGGTTCGAAGGCCTCGAGCGCGCCGAGCAGCTTGTGGGCGCCGCGGGAGGCCCAGCCGGGGTCGTCGGCGGATTTGACCACGATCGGCGCGCCGGTGTCGACGCCGGTGGCGGGTTTGCCGGCGACCATGCCGTTGACGGTCACCTTGCCCTCGCTGATCAGCGTGCTGGCGTGCTCGCGGGAGCGGGCGAGGCCGCGGCGCACCAGTTCGGCGTCCAGGCGGGCCCTGCGGGGCATCGGCTCACACCTTGTCGATGCTGGACAGGGCGAAGGTCAGCTCGGAGTGCACGGCGTCGAAGCGCTCGACGTGCTCGGCGAGCGGGATCTGGTCCAGGTCGTCGAGCGCGGCCATGGCCTCCTCGATGCCCGCGCGCGGGTCGGCCTGCGGCGCGGCGCTCGGCGGCGGCCCGGGCACCGGGCGCGGCGGCTGCGGAGTCGGTTGGTGCTGCACGGTCACCACGCTAACGGATCGGCTCGCCGCCGGAGGGCAGCCCCAGCTCGGTGAGGGCTTTTCCGGCGGAGTCGTCTCCGGCGCGGACGGCGGTGACGCCGGTGTCCCAGGCCGTGGCGCAGAGGGTGCGCAGCAGGGCCAGCGGGTCGCCCTCGCCGGTCACCAGGAGGGTGTCGCCGTCGCGGCGGACCTGCCAGCCGGGCTGCGGGGCGACGCGGAGTTCGTCCGCGGGCTCGGCCAGGGCGCCGAGGTCGGCGCCGAGGTAGGTCGGGCGCTCGGCGGGCACCGCGGTGACCAGGGTGGCGGGGGTGGCGACGCCGGTGAGCACGCACAGCGAGTCCATGCCGGCGGTGACGGCGCCCGCGATGTCGGTGTCCAGCCGGTCCCCGATCGCCAGCGGGCGGTTCGCGCCGGCCGACTTCGCGGCGGTGTGGAACAGCGGGGCCTCGGGCTTGCCGGCGACCTCCGGGGTGGCGCCGGTGGCGGCGCGCAGGGCGGCGACCATCGAGCCGTTGCCGGGCAGCAGGCCGCGTTCGGTGGGCAGGGTGGTGTCGACGTTGCAGGCCACCCACAGCGCACCGGCGCGGATGGCGAGGCACGCCTCGGCCAGGTCGGCCCAGCCGGTGGCGGGGTTGTGGCCCTGCACGACGGCGGCGACGTCGACCCGGGCCTCGCGCACGGGCTCCAGGCCCACGGCGGTGATCTCGTTCGCGAGCGCGGCGGTGCCGACGACGAGGACGACCGCCCCGGCGGGCAGCCGGTCGCCGAGGAGCCGGGCGGCGGCCTGGGCGCTCGTGCTGACCTCGTCCGGGGTGGCGTCGACGTCGAGGCCGCGGAGGTGGGCCGCGACGTCGCCGGGCGCCTTGGACGCGTTGTTGGTCACGAAGCGCACGGGCGCGCCCTGGTCGCGCAGCTGGCGGATGGCCGCCGCGGCCCCCGGGATGGGCCGGGGGCCGCGGTAGACGGTTCCGTCGAGGTCGAACAGGAACGCGTCGTAGGCGGCCTGGAGGGCGTCAGCCATTCGCGAGCTCCGCGGCGCGCTCGGCGGCGTCGGTCTCGTCCTCCGCATCCGCTTCGGCGGCGTGCAGAAACCAGCGGAGCGCTTCTTCGCCGCGGCCGGCCGCGACGAGGTTGTCGGCGTAGGCGTAGAACAGCCGGGCGCTCCACGGGTCGCGCTTGCGCGGGTCGAGGTCGTCGCCCTGCAGGGAGACGACGGCGGCGTCCACCTGGCCGAGGTCGCGCCGCGCCCCGGCGGCGACGATCTTCAGCTCGATCTCGACGTCCCGCGGCAGCTTGTGGCCCTGCATCTCCTTGGCGAGGTCCAGGGCTCGCTCGGGGCGGCCCAGGGCGCGCTCGGCGTCGGCGATGACGGCCACGTGCTGGTCGGTGTGGGTCATCCGGCGGACGGCCCGCAGCTCGGCGAGGGCTTCCTGCCAGCGGCCGGCGTGGTAGGACACCAGGCCGAGCGCCTCGCGGACGATCGGGATCCGGGAGGCGCGGGTCTTGGCGTACTTGGCGTGCGCCAGGGCGGCCTCCGGGTCGGTGTCGATCAGGTTCCCCGCCGCGACGAGGTGCTTGCCGACGGTCTCGGCGAGCGACTTGGGCAGCGAGCGCAGCTCCCGCCGGACGTCCGGGTCGAGGTCGCTGTACTCGATGTCCTCCGGCAGCTCGGGCGCTTCGAGCAGCTCCCGCGCGAGGGCCGCGTCGTCCAGATCACCGCCGCGCCTACCGCGCCGGTCATCACTCCGGCGGCGCTCCTCACGCGCAGCGGCGGAGCGGAACTCCGCGTCCGCGATCTCGACGTGCTCCTCACGGGCCACCGGAGCGGCAGCCGGCCCAGCGACGTCGTCTTCGTCGAGGGCGCCGGCCTCGTGCTCCGCGCGGACCACAGGAGCCGCCCCGGCGATGTCGTCATCATCGAGGGCGTCGGCCTCGCCGCGTTCCGCACGGACCACAGGAGCCGATCCGGCGATGTCGTCTTCGTCAGGGGTGTCGGCTTCATGCTCCGCACGGACCACGGGAGCCGCCCCGGCGATGTCGTCATCATCGGCGATGCCGGCCTCCTGGGCGCTCTCACGCCCAACGACCTCGCCTCCGGCGAGGCTGCCCTCGGCAGCCACCTCGCCGGCGGTCTCCCCGTGCTCCTCATTCGTCACCGGCGCGGCCACCTCGTCGGCCGGGCGCGCCTCTTCGTCGGTCAGCTCGATCGAAGGCTGCCCAGCCTGCGGCTGGTCCAGCCGCTCCTCGGCGGGCACGGAGCGCTCGTCGCCGACCGGCTGGGGCCGCTCGCCGCGATCGAACCCGCGGCCCGAGCGGTCGTCATCGCGCTTCGGGCTTGGCCGGGCGCCACGATCGGAGCGCTCGTCCCGCTTCCAGCCAGAGCGGTCACCACGCTCGAAACGGCCCCCCGAGCGGTTGTCCCGCTCGAAGCGCCCCCCGGAGCGATCGTCCCGTTGGAAACGGCCGCCGGAGCGATCGTCACGGCTGCCGGGGCGGTCGTCGCGGTTGAAGCGGCCTCCGGAGCGGTTGTCGTCGAACTTGCGGGCCGGCCGGTCGCCGCCGCGGTCGAACTTTCCGCCCGGGCGGTCGTCCCGGCCGTAGCCGCGCCCGCCCGACCGGGTGTCGTCACGACGGGGACCACCGGAGCGGTTGTCGTCCCGCTTCCCGTAGCCGCCGCCACGCCGGTTGTCACTCCCGCGGTTGTCGTCGCGGTTCCAGCCCGGGCGGTCACCACGCCGGTCGTCGAAGGACCGGCGCTCGCCGCCGCGGTTGTCGAACGAACGACCCCCGCGGTTCTCGTCGCGACGGTCGCCACCGCGCGCCTCGAAGGACCGGCCGCCCCGCTCACCACGGTTGTCGGAGGAACGGTCGCCACGGTTCCAGCCGCCGCGGCTCTCGAACGAGCGCCCGCCACGGCTTTCCTCGCGACGGTCACCGCCACGCCCCTCGAAGGAGCGCCCACCACGGTCCTCGCGACGATCGCTGCCACGTCCTTCGAAGGAGCGGCCTCCACGGCTGTCATCGCGGCGCCCCTCGAACGAGCGGCCACCGCGCTTGTCGTCGCGGTTCCAGTCCCGGCGGTCGCCACCCCGCCCTTCGAACGAGCGCCCACCGCGGTTCTCATCACGGCGCCCCTCGAAGGAGCGGCTGCCACGGTTGTCGCCGCCGCGCCCCTCCGCGGAGCGGCTGCCGCGGTTGTCGAACGATCGGCCGCCGCGATCGTCGCGGGTCCAGCCCTGGCGATCGCCACCGCGCCCCTCGGAGGGGCGGTCACCACGGCGATTGTCGTAAGAGCGGTCGCCGCCGCGGCCCTCGGAGGGGCGGTCGCCGCGGCGGTTGTCGTACGAGCGGTCGCCGCGCTTGTCGTCTCGGTTCCAGCCGCCGCGGTCGTTGCCGCGGCGGTTGTCGTCCCGGGTCCAGCCGGACCGCTCGCCGCGTCGGTCGTCGGAGCCGCGGTTGCTTCCACGGCGCTCGTCGTCGCGGTTCCAGCTCGAGCGGTTGCCCGTGCCGCCTCGGCGGTCGCCGAAGTCGCGTCCGCCGGATCGTTTGTCGTCCTGCCGGCCATATCCGCCCGACCGGCCACCCTGTCCCGCCTTGCCGTGCGGGGTGCCTCGCTGTGCTCCCGATCGTCCTGCGCCGGGAGCCGTATCGCGGCGCCGGGGGCGATCGGACGCGGCGCCGTCGAAGTCGCGCCGTCCGAAGTCCGCCACCTGGGCCTCCTCTTTCTAGGTTGTGAAGATCAGTAAACGCGCCAAGGGCCCGTCAGGCGAGCCAATCGGCTATCCTAACGGGCCCTTGGGAAAGGGTGTTCGGCGGTGTCCTACTCTCCCACACCCGCGGGGGTGCAGTACCATCGGCGCTGGCAGGCTTAGCTTCCGGGTTCGGAATGGGACCGGGCGTTTCCCTGCCGCCATGACCACCGAAACTCTGTGAAACAACCACAGGTGTGGTGTGGTGTCTCAGAGTTGCAGAGCGGATGCGTAGCAGCTTCGTGGGCAAGTCCTCGGCCTATTAGTACCAGTCCACTCAAAAA
>NZ_PQHY01000069.1:0-32638 GCF_003385175.1 Amycolatopsis ruanii | reverse complement strand
CGTGGGACTCGCGGGCGGGAGGTGTGGGGCGTTCGGGCACGTGGGTGCCGTGGGCGCGGCAAGGTTCACCGGGCGGGCGGGGGCCGTTCCGCCGGGCGACATCGGGACGTCAGACGTGATCACCAGGCTGGGCGCGACTTTTCCCAGGAGGCGGTATGTCCGACAGTTCCCCATCCCCCGGTCTCGCTCGCCGGACGCTGCTGCAGGCGGCCGTCGGCACGCCCGTCGCGGCCGCGGCCGTGCTCGGCGCCCAGCCCGCTCAGGCCGAAGCCGGCGGCCAGGCCGACGCCGACAGCCCGCGGTTCACGCTCGCGGTCGTGCCCGACACGCAGTACCTGTTCGACGAAGGCGGCTCCGACCCGGAGCCGGTCCGCGCGACCTTCCGCCACGTCGTCCAGCGGCGCCGGGAGGACGGCATCGTCTTCCTGGCGCACCTGGGCGACGTGACCGAGCACGGTACGGCCACCGAGATGCGCCAGGCCGACGACGTCTTCCGCGCGATCGACGGCCGGATGCCCTACAGCGTCCTCGGCGGCAACCACGACGTCTCCGGCGACGACCAGCGCGGCGACACGCCCTACCTGCAGACCTTCGGCCCGCGCCGCTTCGCCCGCTCCGGCACCTACCAGGGCAGCTCCCCCGACGGGTACAACAGCGCCCACGCCTTCCGCGCCGCCGGGCGGCAGTGGCTGCTGCTCGCCCTGGACTGGCGGGTCTCCGACGCCGGGATCGCCTGGACGAAGAGCGTCCTGGACGCGCACCGGGGGCTGCCGACGATCCTCACCACCCACGACCTCGTCTACCCCACCGACGACGGCGGCGCGCAGCTGTCCGACCACGGGCAGCGGCTGTGGGACCAGGTCATCCGCCGCTACGACCAGATCTTCCTCGCCATGGGCGGCCACTACTGGCCCACCGGCCGCACCACGCTGACCAACGACCACGGCCACCCCGTGCACCTGCACATCACCAACTACCAGGACCGCTACTACGGCGGCGCGGGCATGCTGCGGTACTACGCGTTCGACCTGGCCCGCGGCGTGATCGACGTCAGTACCTTCTCCCCCTGGCTGCGGGCGCGGCGGAACCCGACCGCCCTGGAGGCCGAGACCCACGAGCTGACCGGCGACACCGACCGGTTCACCGTCGAACTCGACTTCGACACCCGGTTCCCGCCCGCGCCGCTGCCGGCCCGGCCCGCCGCGCAGGTCGTCATCCCCGGCACGGTCGCGTACTGGCGGTTCGACGGCGAGGGGCTCACCGGCGCCGACGGCCGCCCGGTCGCGGCGGGCGCGGTCGCGCGGGACCTGTCCGGCAACGGCAACGACCTCACGATCACCCGCCTGCACGACGGGCCCGCCGACGTGCTCACCTTCTCCGCCGACCACCACCGCGCCGCGCCCGGCCACGGGAGCCTGCGCTTCGACGGCGGCCAGAACCCGGACCGGGGCGCGGTGCTGCGGACCAGCGCGACCGCGCCGCTGACCCGCGCCCGCTTCGAGAACGGCTACACCATCGAGACGTTCCTCAAGCTGCCCGACCCGTTCACCGGCGACCACGCGTTCATGGGGATCCTGAGCTGGGAGGGCCGCAGCGGGGACGCGGGCAAGACCAGCGGGTGGTCGCCCGACGAGCCGACGTGCAGCCTCAACCTGTCCGGCGAACGCTTCCTGCAGTTCGTGGTGTACCCGGTGGACCGGGACGCCGACCCGACCTCGTGGAGCCACGCGCTGCCGGTGGGCCGGTGGACGCACGTCGCGGTGGTCAACGACGGCCGCCGCACGGTGGTGTACGTGGACGGTTCGCGCATCGCCCGCAACGCCGCCGAGGACTCGCGGGGCATCACCACGCTGGGCAAGCCGTTCGCGCTCGGCGGGACGCAGTTCGCGGAGAAGTACGGCCAGGGGTACTACGGCTGGCTGGGCGACACGCGCATCGTGGCGCGGGCGCTGCGGCCGGAGCAGTTCCTGACCCGCTGACCGGCGGCCGGGACCCGGCGCGGGTCCCGGCCGCTCAGGTGACCTTCGCCAGCAGCCGCAGTGGCAGGTGCCGCATCGCGAAGCTCAGCGGGGTCCACGGCCAGGCCGGTGTGTAGGCGTGCGGGCGTTCCCGCTCGATGGCCCGCACCATCGAGCGCACGCCGGGCTCGGTGTCCACCAGCAGCGGCGTCTTGCGGACCCGGGCGTTCATCTCGGAGCGGATGTAGCCCGGGAAGATCGTCGTCACCCGGATGTCCGTGCCGAGCACGTCGGCGCGGATGCCCTCGGCGAGCGCGGCCACGCCCGCCTTGGTCGCCGCGTAGGTGGTCAGGTTCCGCGGCATCCCGCGCATCGCGCTCATCGACGAGATCACCACCAGGTGCCCGGCGCCCTGCTCGCGGAAGATCTCCATCGCGGCTTCGCACTGGGCGAGCGCGGCGACGAAGTTCACCTCCGCCGTCTGCTTGTTCGCGGCGAAGTACCCGGTGCCCAGCGGCTGCCCCTTGCCCAGTCCCGCGTTGACCACGATCCGGTCCAGCCCGCCCAGTTCGTCGCGCAGCTCGCGGAACACCCGGAACACCGCCTCGTGGTCGGTGACGTCCAGGGCGCGAACCGCTACTGTGACACCGGGATGCGCCGGCGTCACTTCCGAACGCAGCGCTTCGAGCCGCGGAAGCCGCCGCGCGCACAGGGCCAGATCCCGGTCCAGGGCCCCGAACTGCCGCGCCATCTCCTCGCCGAGCCCGGCGCTGGCGCCGATGATCAGAATCCGCTTTCGCACGCGGGACAACCTATCCGGTGCCGGACTTCGTCGCAGCGTGACAAATATCGGGCCGGACAGACCGAATGACGTTCGGCTCCTTCCGCGACCGGTCGCCGGCCGTAACATGAACGACTGCCCGACGTCACGAGAGGGGGTCGTTCGTCCTGGTAGAGAACCGGAACGCGGCGCTGCTCGCCTCCGGCCCACGCTGGGTCGCGGTCGAACTGCGCCCGCACGCCGGGCGGCTCGCGGCGGCGATCATGCGGGAGGTCCAGCGGTCGGTGCCGGCCTATTCGCGCCCGCTGACCGGGACGTTCGGCCGGGTCTTCACCGAGGGCGTCGAGCAGGCGGTGCGGCACGTCATCGAAAGCATCGGCAACCCCGCGATCAAGCACCACGACTGGATCGAGCTGTTCCGCGAGCGCGGCAGGCGGGAGTTCGCCGACGGCCGCAGCCTCGACGCGCTGCAGGCCGCGGCCCGCATCGGCGCGCGCGTGGCGTGGCAGTACGTCGCGCCGGTGCTGCGCAAAGCGGGCGCGTCGCCGCAGGTGCTGGCCCACGCGGCGGAAATCATCTTCGCCTATGTGGAGGATCTGTCGGCCACCGCGCTCGACGGGTTCCACGAGGCGCAGTCCAGTTCCGGCGGCACCATCGAGCGGCGACGGCGGCAGCTGCTCGAGCTGATCCTGTCCGGCCGCCCCGCCGGGCCGGAAACACTTGCGAACATGTCCCGGGGCGCGGGCTGGGCCCTGCCGGACAAGGCCGCGATCGTCGCGCTGGAACGCGCCGAGGGCACCGCCGATTTCCCCGTGGAGCTGCTGGACGACGAGGTCCTGGTAGACCTGGAGAGCACACGGCCGTGCCTGCTGACCACCCGCCCCAAACGGCACCTGTTCCCGCTGACCGGGCGCTGGAACGGCTGGCGCGCCGCGGTTTCGCCGACCGTCGCGCTCGCCGACGCGCCGGTTGCGCACCGCACCGCCCGGCGCGCGCTCGCGCTGCTGCCCGCGAGCGCCGGTGACGAGCCGATCACCTGGTGCGTGGACCAGCTGTCCGCGTTGTGGTTGCTGGGTGAGGACTTCCTCGCCGCCGAGGTGGCGCGGCAGGCGTTGCGGCCGCTGGACGCCCTAGGCGGCAAGCAGCGCGAGCGGCTCGGCGACACCCTGCTCGCGTGGCTGGAAACCCGTGGCGGGGCGCCGGAAATCGCCAAGCGCCTGCAGGTGCACCCGCAGACCGTGCGGGCGCGGCTGCACCAGCTGCGGGAGCTGTTCGGCGACCGGCTGGACGACAGCGAGGACCGGTTCAGCATGCACCTGGCGTTGCGCGCGCAGCGCCTCGCCGCGCGGGGTGACCGGCCGTGAGCGCGCGGATTTGTCACGTGGGTGAGGGAAAACGAGGCGCCGGCACTCATCCGCGTGCGGTGCGCTGGGCCGATCGCTTCGCGCGGTTGCTCCGCGCACGCAAGAGATCCTTGCCAAGCACCGGACGTGGTGCGATGTTGGTCCTCCCGACGAAGAGGTAGTCATGACCACCGATGCCGGTTACCGGCACGGGAACACCGTGCGGCAGAACGTCTCCCGGAGACCGCCCCGCGCGCCGGGACTCCCCCCGCGGCAGCGCCAGAACGAGCCGGAGTTCACCGCGGGCATCGGACGCGCCAGCAGGCTGTGGGCCTCGCTGCCGCGTGAGCTGGCGAAGGCGTTCCGGCCGCACGCCGACGCGATGACGGCCGAGATCCTGCGCGAGATCCAGCTCGCCGTGCCGGAGTACGCGCGGCCGCTGGAGGGTCCCTTCGGCCGGACCATCGTGCGCAGCATCCAGCAGGCGGTCCGGCACTGCATGGACAACCTCGGCAACCCCGCCGCGCCGCAGGAGGCGTGGATGGGCGTGTTCCGGCACCTGGGCAAGGTCGAATTCAGCGAGGGCCGCACGCTGGACCAGCTGCAGACCGCCTACCGCGTCGGCGGCCGGGTGGCGTGGCGGTACGTGGCGTCGGTGAGCCAGTCGCTGGGCCTGTCGACGGACTTCCTGTGCGTCGGGGCGGAGGCGATCTTCGCCTACGTCGACGAGATCTCCGCCTTGTCGCTGCAGGGGTACGCGGCCGCGCGGAAACGGGCCGCCGGCACGCGGGCGCGGCAGCGGCGCCAGCTGCTGGAACTGATCCTGGCCGACCCGCCCGCGTCCCCGAAGGCGATCGCCCGCCTGGCCGCGACCGCCGGGTGGCGGCTGCCGGACCGGGTCGTCGCGGTCGCCCTGGAACCGCGCGCCGATCAGCACCACCGCGAGCCGCCGTCGCTGGACAGCGAGGTGCTGATGGATCTGGAGGGGCCGCAGCCGTGCCTGCTGGCCGACCCGGACCTGGTCACGGCGGGCTCGCTGGAACCGGCGCTGGCCGGGTGGCGCGCGGTGATCGGGCCCGAGGTGAAGCTGGGCGACGCGGCGATGTCGCTGCGCTGGGCGCGGCGCACGGTGGATCTGGCCCGGCGCGGGGTGATCGAGGCGCCGCCGCTGGCGCGCGCGACCGATCACCTGGCGACGTTGTGGCTGCTGTCGGACGAGTTCCTCGTCAAGGAGCTGATCCGGCGCTGTCTCGCGCCGCTGAACGGGCTGACCGACAAGCAACGGACCCGGCTGGGGCAGACGTTGCTGGCCTGGCTGCAGTCCAGCGGGACGGCGCCGGACATGGCGGACCGGCTGGGCGTGCACCCGCAGACCGTGCGGTACCGGATGCGGCAGCTGGAGGAGCTGTTCGGGGAGCGGTTGAACGATCCGGAGAGCCGGTCGGATCTGGAGATCGCGCTGCGGGCGGCTCGGTTGTTGGGGGTTTCGTAGGTGTGTAGGCGCTACGCGCGTATCTGCGCTGCGCGCGGCTGAAAGCGCCGGCTTCGCTTCGCTACGCCCCGGTTGGTGCCCTCCCGAACCCGATCTTTCAGTGTTCGGTTGCCGAGAAGTCGCGTCAAGGCGGGAAAGCGTGCCTTGACCCGACTGCTCGGCAACCGATGTGGGCTGGGGATCGGGTGCGGGAGGCGGAGTGGTTCGGGGGGTTGTTGCTTAGCGTTGCCGGGTGGCGGTTGTGTTGTTTTGTTATGCGCCGTCCAGGGCTTGGCAGGTTGGGGCCTTCTCGAATGCCTTGGCGAGTTCGGGGTTGTTCGTGAGGTCCTTGGTGGGGCCTTCCGTGGCGGTGCCGAGGTGGGCGAAGGCGTCGCCGGCGCCGCGGACCGCCTGCTCGAAACTCGCCTGGTCGGTGATCGGCGCCGACTCCAGGGCGGCGCGGGCGGCGTCCACCGAGGACTTCGTCGCGTTCAGGGTGTCCATCGCCCGGTCCACCGTGGCCTGGCCGTCCGTCACCGGGGGCGGGCCCTCCCTGGTGATGCCGTGGCCCAGGTCGGTCAGGGCCTGCGACAGCGACGCCAGGTAGGTGACCAGGCCCTCCCGCGCCTTGCCGGCGTCCGAGGCGTCCACTCCGGGCAGCTGCGACAGCTTCGCCCCGCCGTCGCGGACGGCCGCGCACACGTGCTCCGACCAGGTGATCGCGGCGGCGTTCTCCTCCGGCACGGCCCGCTCCGGCCCGCACCCGGCCAGCACCGCCATCCCGGCCAGCGCGCCGGCGATCAACACAGCTCTCACGGCAACCCTCTCCTCAGCGTCGGCACCCGGCCGCCGTGTTCAGCGGCGCGGGTGTGGTGTCCAGGCCGTTGCGGTACCGGGTGCCCTCGTACCCGGCGGTGCACGGCAGCGGATCGAAGAACGTCGTCGCCAGGCCGAACCCCGCCGAATCACCCGTGATGACCGTGCTCCCGGCCTCGATCGCCGCGGGCGCGGCCACCAGCAGCTCCTCCACTCCGTCGCGGTGGGCGAGCAGCACCTGCGACGTGGTCAGCAGGTTCGCCAGCAACGTGGTCAGGTTCGGGCCGGTTTCGCGCAGCAGGCCGCTGATCTGCTCCGCGGCCGGGGGCGCCGACGACAGGATCGCCGACAGGTCCGCGTCCGAGTTCCGCAGCGTCTCGGCGATGCGCTTGGCGTCCGCGCCGAACGCCGTGATCGCGGCGGAGTTCTCGATCTGCGTGGTCAGCACGGTGTCCGCGTCGGTGATCAGCTGGATGGTCTGAGGCAGGTGGTCCGACGCCGATCGGGTGAACGCGGCCGTCGCGTCGAGCAGGGCCTGCAGGCTCGGGCCGGTGCCGAGCGTCGCCTCGTACAGTTCGTCGACCACCGAGCGCAGGTCGTCCCGCGGCACCGACGCCACCAGGCGGTCCAGGTTCAGCACCAGCTGCTCGTTCGGCAGCGGCAGCCGGGTGCGCGGCCGCGCGATCGCCGAGCCGTCGGCCAGCACCGGGCCGCCCGAGCTGCGGGGCCGCAGGTCGACGTACTGCTCCCCCACCGCCGACCGGTTGGTCACCACCGCCTCGACGTCCGCGGGCACCGGCAGGTCGCCGTCGTCGATGCGCAGGTCGGCCTCCAGCCCGGTGTCGGTGAGCCGCAGCTCCCCGACCCGGCCGATCGGCACGCCGTTGTAGGTGACCTCGGCATTGGTGAAGATGCCGCCGGAGTCGGCCAGTTCCACGCGCACCACGTACCCGCCGCCGCCGAAGAGCCGGTCCAGCCCGGCGTAGCGGGCGCCGACGTAGGTGATCCCGGCCAGCGCGATCAAGGCGAACACGATGACCTGCACACGCACCTTGCGGGTCAGCATCTAGGAACCCCCACCCAGCGGCAGCGGCACGGACTGCGCACCCGAGGTCTGGGCGTCGAAGTCCAGGTACAGGTTGAGGTAGTCGCCCTTGATGGCGTCCAGCGCGGCATCCGGGAACGGGAAGGTCAGCAGCATCTCCATCGCCTCCGGCAGCTGCTGCCCGGCCACGGTGAGCTGGCGCAGCGTCGGTTCCAGCGCCCGCAGGTCGGCGATCAGGTCGTCCTTGCCGCGGTTGACGGTATCGACGGCGACGCCGGAGAGGTGGTCGAGCGAGGTCAGCATGGTGACCAGCTGCTCACGCTGCCGCGCCAGCACGTCGATGCCGGGCCCGAGGTCGTCCAGCACCCCGGTGATCTGGTCCCGGCGCGCGGACAGCGACGCGGACAGCGCCTCGATGCCGGTCAGCGCGCGGGTGATCTCGGCGCGGTGCTGGTCCAGCCCGCCGACGAAGGTGTTCACCTCGGTCAGCAGGTCGCGGATCTCCGCCTCGTTCCCACCCAGTGCGGCGTTCAGCTCGCGGCTGATCTGCTGCAGCTGGCCCACGCCGCCGCCGTTGAGCAGCATCGACAACGCGCCGAGCACCTCCTCGACCTGCGGGTTGCGGTTGGTCCGCTCGACCGGGATGCGGGCGCCGTCGGCGAGGCTGCCCTGCGGTTCACCGGCCGCGGGCGGCCCCAGCTCGACGAACTTCTCCCCCAGCAGGCTGCTCTGCCGCAACCACGCCTCCGCGTTCGCCGGCAGCCGCACCGTGCCGTTGACCAGCAGCGTGACCTGCGCGGTGCGGCCGTCGGCGGACAACTCGATCCGCTCGACCCGGCCGACCGGCACGTCACCGACCTGCACCGCGGACTGCGGCACGAGGTCGAGCACGTCGCGGAACCCGACGGTGACCCGGTACGGGTGGTCGCCGAGGTCCGCGCCGCCGGGCAACGGCGTGTCGTAGAGCCCGCCGAACGAGCAGCCGGCCAGCAGCGCCAGCACGGACAGCAACGCCAGGGACATCCGCTTCATCGGCTGCCTCCCAGCGGCAGGACCGGGCCCATGCTGAACTCGTTGAGGTCGGCGCGGCTGTAGATCGTCGAGTTGGCCGGGTCGTAGGCGGCGAGCAGCCGGTTCAGCGCCTCCGGCGCCGCGGTCAGCGCCTCGGACAGCGCGGCGCGCTGGTTCGCCAGCACCTGCGTGGTCCCCATCAGCTTGTCCACATTGGACTTCACGCGGCCGCGGTTGTCCCGCACGAACTGCTGGATCTGACCGAGCGCCGAGGCCAGTTCGTCCAGCGACGCGCCGAAGACGTCCCGTTCGGAGGCCAGGAACGCCGACACCTGCGCCAGCAGATCGGCCAGCCGGCCCACCTGGTCGTCGTTGTCCGCCAGCATCGTGGTGAACCGCTGCAGGTTGTCGACGGTGGCGAACAGGTCGTCGCGCGACCCGCTCAGCGTCGTGGCCGCCTGGCCGAGCTGCCGGATCATCTCGCCGAGCTGGGCGCCGTTGCCCGTGAGGTCCTCCGCCGCGCTGCTCAGCAGCTCCGACAGCGCGCCGCCACTGTTGGCGCCCTGCGGTCCCAGCGCGGTCGTCAGCCGGTCCAGGCTCGCGAACAGCTGGTCCAGCTCGACCGGCACCGCGGTGCGCGCCACCGGGATGACCGTCCCGTCGGCGATCTCCGGCCCGCCGCGGTAGACCGGCGCGAGCTGCACGTACCGGTCGCTGACCAGGCTCGGCGTCACGACCAGCGCGGCGGCGTCGGCGGGCACCCGGATGCCGCGGTCGACGGTGAAGACCACCTTGACCTGCTGCCCCTGTGGTTCGACGGTGTCCACGGTACCCACCGGGACGCCGAGGATCCGCACCTCCGAACCGGGGTAGATCCCGACGGCCGCGGTGAAGTACGCGGTGAGGTGCTTGCCGCGCGCGCTGTCCCGCACGACGATCACGATCGCGGTGGCCAGCGTCGCGAGGATCACGACGAGCACGCCCCAGCGCAGCCACCTGCCCAGACGGGACATCGCCATCAGCCGCCCCCTCCCGGTTTCGGTGGCATGCACGGGCTGCCGTCCGCGGGGACGATGAGCCCGCACAGGTAGGTGTCGATCCAGGCGCCGTTGCCGAGCGCGTCGCCCAGCAGCCGGTAGAACGGGCCGGACAGGCTCAGGCTGCGATCCAGCGTGGCCTGGTTGCGCTGCAGCACGTCGGTGACCCGGTCGAGCTGTTCCAGCGCGGGGCCGAGCTGCGCGGTGTTCTCGTCGATCAGGCCGCGCACCTGCTGGGACAGGTCCCGGGTGCCGCGCAGCAGCTGGTCGATCGCGGCCCGGCGCTGGTCGAACTCGGTCAGCAGCACGTTCCCGTCGGTGATCAGGCGGGCGAGCCGGTCGGTGCGTTCGGCGACCGTGCCGCTGAGTTGCGCGGTGCCGTCCAGCAGCTGCTTGAGCTGGGTGTCGCGCGAGGAAATGGTCTGCGACAACGCGGCCAGACCGTCCAAAGCGGACCGGACGTCCTGCGGGGTGGCGGCGTCGAAGGTCTGCGCGAGCGTGCGGAAGCTCGCCGCGAGCTGGCCGGTGTCGAGTTCACCGGTGGTGCGGGCCAGGTCGGCGAAGGCGTCGTTGACGTCGTACGGGATGACCGTGCGGCTGCGCGGGATGGGCTGGTCCGGGTCCTGGTCGCGCTCGCCGCGCGGGTCGAGCGCGAGGTTCTTGGCGCCCAGCAACGTCTTGATGCGCACCGAGACGGTGCTCTCGTCGCCGACCCACGTGTCGTCGACGCGGAAGGTGACCTTGACGTGGTCGCCGTCCAGCGAGACGCCGGTGACCTCGCCGACCTTCGCGCCCGCGACCCGCACCTCGTCGCCGCTCTTGAGCCCGGCGGCCTCGGTGAACTCCGCGGTGTAGGTGGTGCCGCCCAGCGCGGGCAGCCGGTCCCAGAACAGGGTGAGCGCGCCGAGCACGAGCATCAGGGCCAGCCCGGCGAGCCCGAGCCGGAAGGAGTTGCGCGACCGGAACGACTTCATCGACGGCACCTCGCCTCGGTCACCGGCACGCCGACCGGGCCGCCGCCGGGCGCGGGGGTGGCGTCGGAGCGCACCGAGCACAGGTAGAAGTTCAGCCACGAGCCGTAGGAGGCGATGCGGCCGATCGCCTCGTACTTGACGGGCAGGTTGTTCAGGAACCGCTCGAACTCGGGGGTGTTGTCGCCCAGGGTGCGCGCCAGTTTCTCCAGCGCGTCGATGTCGTTGCGGAGTGGTTCCCGCGCGTCCCGGACGAGCCCGGCGGTGGCGGTGGTGAGCTCGCCGATGCCGTCGATGGCGCCGCCGATCGCGCCGGAGTTCGCGGCGAGACCGGACACCAGCTGCTGGGTCGCGTCGAGCAGCTGCGCGAGCTGCCCGTCACGCGCGTTGACGCGGTCGAGCACCTGGTTGAGGTTCGTGATCACCTGGCCGATCACCTGGTCCTGGCCGGCGAGCGAGGACGTCAGCGACGCGGTGTGCCGCAACAGGTCCGCGACCGTGCCGCCCTCGCCCTGCAGCACCTGCACGATCTCGCCCGCGAGCTGGTTGACGTCCTGCGGGGACAGCGCCTGGAACAGCGGCTTGAACCCGTTGAACACCTCGGTCAGGTCCAGCGCGGGCCGGGTGCGGTCGAGCGGGATCAGTCCGCCCGGCTCCAGGCGCCCGGTACCGGTGCCCTGGTCGAGCGTGATGTACCGCTGGCCGATCAGGTTGCGGTACTTCACCGCCGCGGTGACCGTCGCGCTGAGCGTGCGGTCGCGGTCCACCGAGAACGACACCTCGGCGATGCGGCGGTCCACGATCTCGATGCCGGTGACCTGCCCGATGCGCACCCCGGCCATGCGCACGTCGTCGCCGGGGTTGAGCGAGGTGACGTCGCTGAACCAGGCGCGGTAAGTGACCGTGCCGCCGTCGCCGCGGTTGGCGATCGTGATCGCCAGGAGCCCGGTCGCCAGCACCGTGACGACCGCGAAGATCAGGCCCTTGACCAGCGGTCGGATCATTTCAGCGTCACCTCCGCGCCACGCAGCAGCGGGTTCATCAGCAGCCCGCTCCAGCCGGGGATCTCGGACGGCCGCTCCCCCAGCACCGGGGCGAGCAGCTCGGACAGGAACCGCTGCGCGGCCGGGGTGTCCGCCCCGGGCGCGGCCGACCCGGCCGCCGGGCACCGCGGTCCGTCCGCCGCGGGCGGCGGGGCGCCGCCCTGCCTCGGCGGCCGCACCGTCAGGTCCACGTGCAGGCCGGGTTCGGCCGTGCCCACCCCCAGGGCCCGCTCGACGACCGGTTTCAACCGGGCGGCCGCGTCGGCCACGCACGGGATCTCCGGGCTGTACTCGGCGAGCAGGTCGAGCACCGGCCTGCTGTCCGCGGACAGGTCGACCAGCGTGTCGTCGTTGGCGTCCAGGAAGCCCCGCGCGTCGGAGGCGGCGGCGGTGACCGTGCCGAACAGCGCGGCGAGGTCCTGCTGCTGCCGGGTCAGGGTGGCCGCGGTGGCGCGCAGATCGGCCATCGCGTCCACCAGGTCCGGCGCGGCGGTGGTGTAGGTCCGCACGGTGTCGGCGAGCTTGGTGATCGCGGTGCGCAGCGCCGGCACCTCCGGGTTGAGCCGGCCCAGGTAGTCGCCGAGCGCCACCAGCGTCGTGCCCAGCTCGGGGCCGCGGCCTTCCAGCGCCTGCGACACCGCGCCGAGCGTGCTCGCGAGCTTCTGCGGCTGCACGGCCTGCAGCACCGGCAGCAGATCACGCAGCGCCTGCTCCACCTCGACCGCCTGGGTGCTGCGGTCCTCCTGGATCACCGCACCGGCGGACAGCGCGCGCGGCGCGGGCTCCGGCGGGATCACCAGGGTGACGTAACGCTGACCGAACAACGTCTTCGGCAGCAGCCGGGCGGACACGTTGGACGGGATGCCGGAGATGCGGTCCGGGTCCATGGCCAGCTCGACGTCGACCCAGCCGGGCCGGACCTCGATCGAGCGCACCGATCCGACGAGGACCCCGCGCACCTTGACGTCGGCGTTCTCCTTCAGCTGGGTGCCGGCCCGCTCGGCCCGCAGCACCACCGGGACGGCGGAGCTGAAGGTCTTGCGGTAGACGGCGACCGCGAACCAGCCCATCGCGCCGAGCAGCGCGAGGAACACCAGCCCGAGCGCGCCGAACACCAGGCGTCTGCGTCGCTCGCTCATCCGGCCACCCGCACGGTCGTGGTGGCGCCCCAGATCGCCAGGCTGAGGAAGAAGTCGAGCACGCTGACCACGACGATCGAGGTGCGCACCGAGCGGCCCACCGCCACCCCCACCTCGGCCGGGCCGCCACCCGCGCGGTAGCCGTAGAAGCAGTGCGTGAGGATGATCGCGACGCTGAACACCATCACCTTGAGAAACGACCAGAGCACGTCCTCGGGCGGCAGGAACAGGCTGAAGTAGTGGTCGTAGGTGCCGCCGGACTGGCCGTAGACGGTGACGGTGATCGTGCGGGCCGCGAGGTAGGAGGTCAGCAGGCCGATCACGTACAGCGGGATGATCGCGACGAACCCGGCGACGATCCGGGTGGTCACCAGGTAGGGCATGCTGCGCACGGCCATCACCTCGAGCGCGTCGATCTCCTCGGCGATCCGCATCGCGCCGAGCTGGGCGGTGAACCGGGAGCCGACGGTGGACGACAGCGCGAGCGCGGCGACCAGCGGGGCGATCTCGCGGGTGTTGAAGTAGGCCGAGAGGAACCCGGCGAAGGCCGACGTGCCCAGCTGGTCGAGCGCGGAGAAGCCCTGCAGGCCGACGACCGTGCCGGTGAACACGCACATGCCGACCATCACGCCGATCGTGCCGCCGATGACGGCGAGCGCGCCGCTGCCGAACGCGACCTCGGCGAGCAGGCGGATCACCTCGCGGCCGTAGCGGGTGAGCGTGCGGGGCGTCCAGGCCAGGGCGCGCAGGTAGAAGGCGAGCTGATCGCCCAGGCGCACCAGGCCGTTCATCGGGCGCTCCGGGTTGAGCAACCGGTGGGTCACTGCCTCAGGCTCCCTTCGCCGGCACGACGCGCAGGTAGATCACGCTGATCACGAAGTTCACGAAGAACAGCAGCAGGAACGTGATGACGACGGACTGGTTGACCACGTCCCCCACGCCCTTGGCGCCGCCCTTGGGGTGGAGGCCGCGGTAGGAGGCGACGAGCCCGGCGAGGAACCCGAAGATCACCGCCTTGATCTCGCCCACCCACAGGTCGGGCAGCTGCGCCAGGGCGGAGAAGCTGGCGAGGAACGCGCCCGGGGTGCCGTCCTGCAGCAGGACGTTGAACACGTAGCCGCCGGTGACGCCGACGAAGCTGACCATGCCGTTGAGCAGCACGGCGACGGCCATGGCGGCGAGCACCCGCGGCACGACGAGCCGCTGGATCGGGGAGACGCCGAGGACCTCCATGGCGTCGATCTCCTCGCGGATGGTGCGTGAGCCGAGTTCGGCGCAGATCGCGCTGCCGCCCGCCCCGGCGACGACGAGGGTGGTGACGATCGGGCTGGCCTGCTGGATGACGGCGAGGACGCTGGCGGCGCCGTTGAACGACTCGGCGCCCAGCTGGCTGGTGAGGCCGCCGAGCTGGAGGGTGATGACGGCACCGAACGGGATGCTGACGAGCGCCGCGGGCAGGATCGACACGCTCGCGACGAACCAGAACTGCTGCACGAACTCCCGCACCTGGAAGGGCCGCTTGAACATGGCGACGACGATGTCCAGGGCGAGGCCGAAGAGCTTGCCGAACTCGCCGACGGCGTTCCGGGCGGCGGCGACGGGGGCGGTCACGTCAGCCCACCCCCTGCGCGGTCAGCGTCGTGGTCATCTTGTTGCCCGGGCCCGAAATCAGGCCGGTCAGCAGCGGGTCCAGGTCCTCGCTCACGCCGCAGCCGGAGAACGCGGGAATGTCGAAAGTGGACTCGATCGTCGACTTGCTGCCGGGCAGCAGCGAGGTCTGTCCCTTCATCGGGATCACCAGCGGCGAAACCGTCCGGCAGTTCGCGCCCACCGCGATCGGCACGCCGTCCTGCCGCACGTCGCTCACCACCAGGTTCACCCGCACCGTCAGGTCGATCGTGGGGGTGAACAGGCCACCGCTGATGTCCGCCGTGCCCGTCGCCTTGCCCTCCTGCGGCAGCTCCACGTCGCTGGTGACCGGCATGAACCGGAACGCCACGAAGTAGCCGGCCGACTTCGGCAGGTTCAGCTCGCCCTCGACGCGGATCGTGTCCGGCAGGTCGCCGGGGAACAGGCCGGCGTCGAACGTGCCCTGTTCCAGCACCAGGTCCGAACCCATCTTCGCGATGCGTGAGACGCCGTCGACGAGGAACTTCGCCGTCAGCAGCGGCGTGTCCGCCGTGACGCCGGGCACCGGTGGCGCGGCGGGCGCGGTCACCGCCACGCGTGCCAGCTCCCCGTTCGCCGCCGGGTCGGCGGTGCACGCCAGGTCGGCGGTCAGCGTCTCACCGCGCGCGACCAGCTTGGGAACCAGCGAAGTGAGGGAGACCGTCACCGGACCCGCACCGGCCGCGATCGGCGGAACGCGGCCGGGCAGCGTGATCCGCAGCTCGCCGTCGGCGGGGAGCGGGATCTCCGATGTGGACAGTCCGGTGACGGTCAGTTCCTGGGTGCCCGCCTGCTGGGTGACGCTCAGCTGCACCGCGGCGGACGCGTCCACCGACGTGGCGCCCGAATCGCGCAACGCGTCGACCGCCCCGGCCGGCACGACGAGGGTCACGGACGCCGCCGACACGGGCACGTTCGCGCCCTGCACAACGGTTTCGCCGAACGTGGCGCTGAAGGAGACCGGCACGTCCACCGGTCCCCCGGCCTGGCACGTGCTCGTGCCGCCGCGGGTGGCCGCGGTGGCGACGGCCGGCGTCGCGGGCGCCAGCGCGGCGGCCACGAGAGCCAGTCCCAGCGCGGCGACAGCGGCGCGACGTGACCGGGTTTGCGTCATCGAACCCTCCGGTAGCGGACCGCGAGGACGTTACCGACGAGTCAACGAGCGCCACAACGCTTCGCGTTCGTTCTCCGGCGGCACCGGTTTTTCTTGTCACGGAACGACGAAATACCGGTTCCGCGGGTGTCACCCGCCAGCGTCCTCCAGCAGCAGGCGCTTGAGCACCTTGCCGGTCGGCGTGCGCGGCAGCTCGTCGACGAACACCACCTCGCGCGGGATCGCGAACCGCGCGACCCGGCGGCGCAGGTACGCGCGCACCACGTCCTCGTCGAGCCGGGCCCCCGGCCGCACCGTCACGAACGCGACCAGCCGCTGCCCGAACTCGTCGTCGGGCACGCCGAGCACGGCCGCGTCGGCGACGCCGGGCAGCTCGGTCAGCGCCTCCTCCACCGGCCGCGGGAACACGTTCTCCCCGCCGGAGACGATCATGTCGTCGTCCCGGCCGGCGACGAACAACCGGCCGTCGGCGTCGAGGTAGCCGCGGTCGCCGGTGTCCATCAGCTCGCGGCGGACCGTGCGGCTGGTGCCGTCCGTGTAGCCGTCGAAGAGCAGGTCGTTGCCGACGAAGATGGCGCCGACCGTGCCCGGCGGCACCGGTTCGCCCGCCGGGCCGAGCACCGCCAGCCGCGTGCCCAGTGGCGGATATCCGGCGGTGGCGGGGGCGGCGCGCAGGTCGGCCGGGGTGGCGACGGAGGCCGCCGACACCTCGCTCGAGCCGTAGAAGTTGTAGAGCACGTCACCGAAGGCGTCCTGGAACGCCGTGACGAGCGAAGCGGGCAGGGCCGACCCGCTGCTCGCCACGATCCGCAGGCCGCTGGTGTCGTACCGCGCCCGCACGTCCGCCGGCAGCGCCATGATGCGCTGCAGCATCACCGGAACCGCGAACATCGCGGTGCACCGGTGGTCCTGGATCGCCCGCAGGCACGCCTCCGGGTCGAACCGGCGCTGCATCACCAGTGTCGCCCGCAGCGGCATGCCGACCTGCAGCGCGGACAGGCCCCAGGTGTGGAACAGCGGGGCGGCCATCAGGATGCGTTCCCCCGCCCGCAACGGAATCCGCGACAGCAGCGCCACCGCGGCGCCCAGGCCCTTCGGCGTCGGCCGCCGCGCGCCCTTGGGCGTGCCGGTGGTGCCCGAGGTGAGGACGACGATCGGCGCGGGCCGTTCGGGCGGGGTGAACTCGGCGTCCGGGGTGTCGGCGATGACCTCGGCCAGCGTCGGCTGCCCCGCCGGGCCCGCGTCGGCGCCGGTGAGCACGACCGCGGTGAGCGGCAGCCCGGCCACCAGCGGCGCGAACTCGCCGTCGGCCACCAGCACGCGCACGTCGTGCCGCGCCACCGCGTCGGCCACCTGCGGCCGGGCCAGGCCGGTGTTGAGCAGCACGGTGCCCGCGCCCAGCCGTCCGCACGCGAGCAGTGTCTTCACCATCGCGCTGTGGTTGCGCGCCATGATCGCCAGGGTGCCGTCCGGTCCGACGCCGACGGCCCGCAGTGCGGCGGCGAGCCGGTTCGCCTCGGCGCTCAGCCCGGCGAACGTGGTGGGGGCGCCGTCGTCGTCGATCACCGCGATGCCGCGGGGCGAGCGGGCCGCGGCCGCGGTGTACCCACCGGCCAGGGTGGCGCCCCACTGGACCAGCGCGCGCAGCTGCCGCACGAGGCGGTCCGGCCGGGCGGGCGCCAGGATGCCCGCCGCGATCAGGGTGTTGGCGATCTGCCGGGTCGACGGGGCGCGGCCGGGCGGCCACGGTTCCGCGATCTCCCGGAGGTGGCGCTCGATCCGATCGAGACCGTCCCGCGCCCACGACCGCACCTCGGCGGCGGTGGGGGCGCGGCCCGGGCCCGGCACGCCCGGCCGGAAGTAGATGATCTTGAGCCGGGTGCCCGGGGAGGCGTCGGACAGGCGCACCGACAGGCAGCCACCGGTGTCCGGCACCGTCTCCAGCACCAGCTGTTCCTCGCGGCGGCTCAGCAGCACCCGCATCTCGTGCTCGACCGGACGTCCGCTGAGCGTCAGCCGGATCCGGTAGCGTGCGTGGCGTCCCCGGCCGCCCGTCCGCTCGACCGCACCGACGCCCCGGAAGAAGCGGGGGTACAGTTCCGGCGACCCGAGCAGCGGCCACAGCGCGGCGCGCGGCTGGCCGGAGAACAGGTCGAACGTCACGCACTCGGGCATTCGCGGAACCTAGAACCGGCCCCCCTGCCGGTCAAGGCGGCCGCGCGTTGTCGGCACACGCGCGCGAGCCGGGAAACCGGTTTTTGTCACCGCGGTGAGTGCTCGCGCAGGCCGCCGGTGAACATTGTCCGCGTCGTACGGGTCCGATCGGCGCGGCCGTATCAGCCGGTGACAAGTTCCTTGGCCCCCAAGGACAATCCGCGCGGACGTATTGCCAATGCGGACGCCGCGAAACTACTTTACCCATCGGTAGCAACCAATTCCGATGACCTCGCGGCGGTTTTCCTTGCTGTCGCGTGGTTTTTCGTATCACTGCCGATACCCCGGAGGATAGGTGTGCGAACGAGAACCAGAATGAGAAGGATGGTCGCGGCGGCCGCGTCCGCGACCGTCGCGACCGGCGCGGCGCTGACGGCCGTGCTGGCCGGCTCCGGGACCAGTGCGGCCGAACCGGTCTCGCTGACCCTGCAGTACAGCTGCCCGTTCCCGCTGATCGGTACCCAGACGCTGCAGATCGTGATCAGCGCGGACATCCCCACGACCGTGAACGTCGGCGAACCCACGCCGGCCTTCCAGGTCAAGGCGGTGGCGACCGTGCCGCCGACCGCGACGCAGGGCCTGACGCTGGTCGGGGCGGCCACGGTCGAGGGCACCGCCAAGGCGAGCTCGACGGTCACCGCGCCGGAGGCCACCATCCCGGTGACCGTGCCGGCGACGATCCCGGTGACCCCGGTGCCTGCGTCGGGTTCGTTCGACACGGTGGCCACCGGTGACGCGCCGTCCCTGACCTTCACCCAGGCCGGGCAGGCGACGATCACCGTCGGCGACATCCTGCTGACCCTGCACCCGAAGCGCGCCGACGGCACCGACACCGGCCTGGGCGTCTTCGACTCGCAGTGCACGCAGGTGGCGGGCCAGAACAACGTGCTGGCCGACATCACGATCAACGGCGGCACGACGACCACCGAACCGACGACGACGGAACCGACCACCACGGAGCCGACCACCACCGAGCCGACGACCACCGAACCCACGACGACCGAACCGACCACCACCGAGCCCACCACCACCGAGCCGACGACCACCACGAGCAACCCGCCGACCGGGATCGACTACGGCTACGCCCTGGCAGGCGACTCGGTGATCAAGAAGCTCGGGGCCACGGTGCCGCTGTCCGGCGGCATCGACGCGAACCTCGACCTGGCGACCGGGAACTTCACGGCCGACCTGTCGCTGGAACCGACGCAGCTGAAGGCCACGCTGTTCCGCTTCATCCCGATCACCGCGAAGGTGGCCTTCGCGCAGGAGGGCAAGACGACCGGGACGCTGTCCGGCGGTGTGCTGAACTCCACCAGCCACACCACCATCAAGCTGCCCAGCGTCAAGGTCTTCGGCTTCCCGATCAGCAAGTCGCCGAAGTGCCAGACCGCGGAGCCGTCGGAGATCAACCTGACCTCCGGCCCCGGGTTCGACCCGCTGGCCGGCGGTGACCTCAGCGGCACCTACGACATCGCGCCGCTGCAGAACTGCGGTCCGCTGACCGGGCTGATCAGCCCGCTGGCGGCCGGCCCCGGCAACACCATCGACGTGACCCTGTCCCCGAAGGAGTCCTGATCCCTGACGGAACGGGCCCGTTCCCTCCCGACCGGGGGAACGGGCCCGTTTTCGCCGTGTTCAGAACACCGGCAGGTGCGGCACGCAGGGCGGCTCCGGCGCCGCCGGGTCCAGCCCCTGCTTCACGTACCCGATGGCGCGCGGCGAGTAGCTCATCGACAGGTGGTCGGACAGGTCGATCTCGCACCCGTCCTGCAGCGTCACGTTCCGGACGGCCTCCCCGGTGAGGAAGGTCGACTCGTACGGGGTGGTGACCTCGTCGTAGCGGGTGGCGATCACCAGGTACCGCACGCCGGGCACGGTGTCGCCGCCCGCGTTCAGGTCGGTGAGGAACTCCGAGCCCCGCACCTGCTGCCCGGCGACCTTGCCCAGCAGCACGTCGGTGTAGGGCAGCAGGCCCAGTTCCCCGGCCAGCGTGGCGATCCCGCTCAGCGTGGTGCCGTGGTGCGTCGCGCCGAGCGTGACCAGCGTGTGCACCTTGGCCGCGCCACCGTGACGCAGGTATTCGCGGGGCATCAGGCCGCCCTGCGAGTGGCCGACGACGTCCACCTCGGACGTGCCGGTCGCGGCGAGCACCCGGTCGACGAACGCGGCCAGCTCCTGCGCCGAACGGCGGATGTCGCCGGTGCCCTTGAACGCCGGGTTGAGGCCGAACACGCTGGTCGGGTCCTCGCCGTAGTTGAGGGCGAAAACGCAGTAGCCGTCCCGCTTCAGCGACGGTGACAGGCGGGCGAAGTTGTCGTAGCGGTTCTCCCACGTGCCGTGCACCAGGACGACCGCGCGCGGGTGGTCCGCACCCGGGCGGCAGGTCCAGTCGTTCGCGCCGGGCGGGGTGGCGTTCGGGTCGACGAACTGGGAATAGGCGAACGCGGCGGGGAAATCGGGGGCTTCGGGCGCGGTGGCCGCCTGCGCCGGGGGCGCCGCCAGCACCGCGCCGGTCACCGTGGTCAGTGCCGCGAGGATTGCGGACAGGGCACGTCTTCTCCGGTTGCTCATCGTCGAACCTCCGTTTTCGGGGACCGGTCCGGCGATGCTAGATCCGCTCCGGGCCGCCGGAGGGCGGCCCGGTTTTTCTTGTCACGCGGGTGATCGTGGCGGGACGGCGTTTGCGCATCCGGCTCAGCGCAGCAGCGGCAGGACCTCCGCGCCGAGGCGGGTCACGTTCGCCAGCACCCGCTCGCGGTCCCCGGCGCCCTCGACGAGCAGGATGGTGTGCCGGATACCCGTCCGCTCCGCCGCCGCGGCGAGCCGGCCGGCGCACTCGCGCGGGCTGCCGACCGGGTGCAGCCGGCACAGCAGGTCGGTGTACTCCGCGGCGTCGCGCGGGCGGTACGGGCGGCCGTCCATCGGCACGTATCCCGCCAGCCCGTCGCGCAGCCAGCCCGGCATCGCCGCGCGCAGCTCCCGCACCGCGCTCGCCCGGGAGTCCGACACGTGCGCCAGCACCGCGGACACGTGCGGCGCGGACGGGTCCTGCCCGGCCTCGGCCGCCGCCTTCGCGTAGCAGGCCACCATCGCGGCCTTCTCCTCGTCACCGATGTGCATGCCCAGCAGCATCGGCAACCCGCGCGCGGCGGCCAGCTCCACGGTCGCCCGGGACGTGCACGCGACCGTCACCGGCGGCAGCGACACCGGCCGCGGCACCACCGGCACCTCGCGGAAGGCGAAGAACTCCCCCGACGCGGCCACCCGCCCGGAAAGCGCTTGCACGAGCACGTCGAGTCCCTCGGCGAACCCGCGCTCGTACCGGCCGAGCCCGGTGCCGAACACCTCGAGATCCACCCACGGCCCGCCGCGCCCCACGCCGAGCCGGAACCGCCCGCCGGACATCCGGTCCAGCATCGCGGCCTGCTCGGCCAGCGCGACCGGGTGCGCCGTGGACAGCACGCTCACCGCCGTGCCCACGGTGATCCGGCGCGTCCGGCCCAGCGCGTGCGCGGCGAACGCGACCGCCGACGGGCAGACCCCGTAGGACATGAAGTGGTGCTCGGCAACCCACGCGTCGTCGAACCCGGCCGCCTCGGCGCACTCGACCACGTCCAGCGAGCGCGCCAGCGCCTCCCCGTCGTCCTGTCCCGGAAACCGCCCGGCGAGGACGAAAACCCCGAACCGCATGGCGGCGAACCTAGCGGTCCCGCCAGAACGCGCAGTGGTGCGCCGCGGCGAAGTCCCCGATCGTGCGAGCGCCGCCCGGCACGAGCGCGCGCACCTGCTCGTGCGCCGGGTCGTAGCGCGGCCAGCGCGACCCGGGCGCGCCGGTGCGCACGAAGGACGCCCAGTCCCCGACCATTTCCGCGGACAGCCGCCGCTGCCCGTCGTCCAACGACTCGCCGTCGCCGAACAGGTAGGACAGCTCCAGGCTGTGCGCGGCGCCGAGCGGGAACGGCGCGCGCGACAGGGAGTCCGGCACCGGGGCGCGGGCATCACCGAACTCGTAGGCGTACACCGGGCCGGTCCGCGACAGCGAGCCGGCCATGTCCCGGAGCGGGCAGGCGAACGCGACGTCGGTGAGCGCCGCCGCGAGCGCGCGCGGAGCCGACCCGGCGTAGGCCCGGAGCGGGTACTCGGCGGCGGCGGCCGCGGCGTCCGGGCCGAACACCCGCGCCAGCGCCGCCGGGTAGTCCGCGGCGGTGACCGTCTTCCCGGTCGCCGCGTGCTGCTGGGCCAGGAACAGGGTGAACTCGTCCCGCGTCACGCCGACGAGCACCGGCACCCGGGCGGCGGCGCCGGCGCGCATCGCGTCGACGGAGTTGGCGGGCAGCACGGCCCCGCCGGTCACCGGGCCCACGACGGCGACCCCGGCGAGGTCGAAGTACCGCGGCACGGTCTGCAGGCGGGACGGCGGCAGGGCCCGCAGGCAGGCGGCGGCCGTGGCCGGCTCGGCGCAGCCGAGCCCGGCCGCGTACTCGGTGCTCGCCTTCTCCGCGACCGGCGCGCTCGCCTGCGCCTGACACGGTCCGCTTTGGACGATCGCGGCGCGGAACAGCCCGGCCGAGGCCGGGGAGACCAGGTGGTCGCACACCGACATCGCCCCGGCGGACTCGCCGGCGAGCGTGACCCGCGCCGGGTCCCCGCCGAACGCGGCGATGTTGTCCCGCACCCACCGCAGCGCGGCCTGCTGGTCGAGCAGCCCGAAGTTGCCCGCGCCGCCGTCGTGCGCGAGCGCCGGGTGCGCGAGCCAGCCGAGCGCGCCGAGCCGGTAGTTGATGGTCACCACGACCAGCCCGCGCGCGGCCAGGTCCCGCGCGTCGTAGGAGTCGCCGTGGCCGCCGAGGAACGACCCGCCGTGGATCCAGACCAGCACCGGGAGCCCCTCGGCCGCCGCGGGCGTGGTCACGTTGAGGAACAGGCAGTCCTCGCTGCCGGCGTCCCCGGGCTGGGGGCACCGCGCGCCCGGCGCGGTCGCGTCCCGCACACCGCTCCACACCGGAGCGGGCGCGGGCGGCCGCCAGCGGGCCGCGGTGGCGTACGGGATGCCTTCGAACACCCGGTGGCCGTCGGTCACCGTGCCGCGGATCTTCCCGGCGGGCGGCGACACGACGTCCGGTGGCGCGGCCGGCGCGGGCGCCGCGCACGCCACCAGGACGACGACGAGGAGCAGGAGCAGGCGCGTCACGGTCGGGCGGTCACCGGTCTCGTCGTCACCGGCGCAGCCTAGCCGGTGCCGGTGCCCGCCTCCGGGGGCTGGCCCCAGGGTCGATTCGGGGGTTTCCACCGATGCGCGCCGCGCCGCGCGGGGGCATGGTGGAGACATGACGACGACAACGACGACACTGACCAGGTCCCGGCACGACCGCGTGATCGCCGGGGTGTGCGCCGGCCTGGCCCACCGCCTCGGCTGGAAGCCGCGCACGATGCGCCTGCTGTTCGTGCTGTCCTGCCTGCTGCCGGGACCGCAGTTCCTGCTCTACCTGGCGCTGTGGGTGTTCATCCCGAAGGAGAAACGCTGACCGAAATCACCCGATCGGGTTTGATTTTCGCGAAGCGGGTTACTCCTTCGCATGGCCAGAACGGGTATCTACCGTGGACGCGGCACCGCCGCCAGGGTGGTCACCGGGATCGGGGCGTTGTTCGCGCTCGTCGAGGCGATCTACATCGTCCTGGTCCTGGCCGGCGCCAACACGGCGAACGCCTTCTACCGGTTCATCGATTCGATCGCCCAGCCGCTCGCGTTGTTCTTCCCGGGGCTCTTCCCGATCGCGAACACGCAGCTCAACGTGCTGGTCAACTACGGTCTGGCGGCGGTCTTCTGGCTCGTCGTCACCGGCCTCATCGCGCGCCTGCTCCGCTGACGGCGCGTCGTCCTCGCCGGGCTCCTCCGGTGGCGGAGCCTGGCGGCGGGCGACGACGATCAGCACCACGATGATCGCGATCGGGCCGGCGATGATGAGCGTCTCGTCCCACCCGCCCTGGTGGGCCAGGATCATCCGCTCCCGCATTCACGCTCCCGAGACCAGGGCGATGCCCACCGCCGTGTAGAGGACCATCACGGCGAGCATCGGGTACTGCCCCACCTTCGCATAGCCGCCCCGCAGCACGCCGAGCGCGCGGTCGTGCGCCGCGGTCACCGCCAGGACGTGCCCGGCCACGATCCCGGCGATCTGCACGAACGCGATCGCCGCGGCGGAGACCACGGTGTAGTCCACCGCGCCGCCGAACCCGCGCTGCCCCTCGAACACCGCGAACGAGAAGTAGTGCGCGACGGTGTAGCCGGCCATGATCGGCACCAGCGACGGCGCGAACGCGTCGTAGGCGCCGGTGACCGCGCGCCGCAGGTACGGCCGGGTCAGGTGGATGGCGCTCGCGTAAGCCAGCGCGGTGAGCGCGATCGCCGCCGCCAGACCGGCCGTGCCCAGCAGGACCCGGTCGCCGTCGCGGGTCGCCTCGCTCCAGAACGGCAGCCGGGTCAGCCCGTCGAACGCCGTCGAGCCGAGCACGACGAGCACGAACGGGGTCAGGCCGCGCTCGCGCTCCAGGGTGCGCAGGCCGTCGAGCGGGTTGCGCAGCACCAGCCGGCCGTCCGCCCGGCGCCCCCACGGGGACAGCGCGGCGATCAGCGCCGAGTAGACCTCGAACCCGTCGCCGCGGTCGAACCAGCGCGGCCCGAACACCGCGCCCGCCACGACGTGCACGACGGCGTAGGCGGTGACGAACACCGCGATCGCGCGCGGCGAGTCCGAATGCGGGTATACCAGTTCCAGCCACAGGAAGGCGACCAGGCCCGCGATCGCCGGGAAGAACCCCCACCGCGGCACCGGACGACGGCCGGGGAACAACGCGGTGAGTGTCCGCAGTGGATTGACCAGCCGCCAGACCGGCCCGCACAGCACCGAAAGCGGCACGAGCCCGACCCAGAACCACACGTAGAACCAGGCAGCGGCCGGGTTGTCCGCCGAGTCGTCCGGGCCGGTCCACGCGAACACCAGGAACAGCGCGAAGAGCGCCAGCCCGGCTAAGCGCAGCGCGATCCGCGTCGCACGGGCGTCGGCGATCCGTTCGAGCGCCCTGGCCCAGGCGAGCCCGGCCTCGGCGCCGCGCAGTTTCGGCTGCTTCCACAGTGCGGTGAGCGCGAAGAACGACACCAGCACCGCGGCCGCGCCGGCGTAGAGCGCGAGCCACAGCGGGACCGGCAGGTCGGACCGCCCGCCGAGACCGTGGGCGAGGATCACGCGCTCACCCGGAGTTCGGTCAGCGCGGCCCCGCTGTGGTGCAGCTCGACCTCGAACACGCCGGGGATGTCCGCGGTGAAGGTGACCGCGGCCGGCTGCCCGGCCACCACGTCGGCCGTGCGGTCGTAGCCGTGGACGTGCAGCTCGTCCGGCGCGTCGGTGGTCACCTCGATGGTCACCGTCCGGCCGGCCGCGACCTCGACGCGGTCCGGCCCGGACGTGCGCTTGCCGCCGGTCACGACGAACTTCGCCACCTCCGGCCCGGCACCGGCCTGCTGCGGCGCCGTGCTCCCGCACCCGGTCACCACCAGCATCGTTGCCAGCGCCGCCACGACGAACCTGCGCATTCCCCGTCCTTCCTCCGCCCGGCTTGCCCGTTGCGTCCGGGAACCCGTAAAGTGTGTGACCAACGGTAACAGTTACTTCGGGTAGCACGCATGCCCGGCTTCATCGAGGAAGGTCCACCGTGCTCGTCGCCCAGGAGTCCAGCCCACCCGCGGGCGGGGCCGCGCTCGGCCAGATCGTCATCGCGGGCCTGATGTTCTTCGTGATCTTCCTGCCGCTCGCCGTGTTCGTCATCCGGGAGCGCGCGGGCCGCACGACGGTCGTCGGCAGGCTCGCCGACTGGTCGGCCGGGCTGAGCGGGCTGCCCCGGTGGGCGGCGCTGCCGATGTTCGTCGCGTTCGTGTCCGGCATGGCCGCGCTGATCGGCGTCTACTGGGACGTGCCGATCCACATGGAACTCGGCCGCGACGAGGGGCCGCTGGCCAACCCGTCGCACTACCCGATCTACTTCGGACTGATGGGCATCTTCGCCAGCGGCGTGCTCAGCGCCGCGCTGGCGAAGGGGAAGCTGCCGGTGCGCACGTTCCCGATCGGGCCGCACTGGCGCGCGCCGATGGGCAGCATCCAGATGATGGCGACCGGCCTGGTCGGCATCGCCGGGTTCCCGCTGGACGACGTGTGGCACCGGCTGTTCGGCCAGGACGTCACCGAGTGGGGCCCGACGCACGTGCTGATGATCGGCGGCGGTGTCGGGGTGGTGATCGGGCTGCAGCTGCTGCTGGTCGAGGCGCGGCAGGTCGGCGCGCGCGGGCCGGTGGTGCGGCTGCTCGGGCCGCTGCTCGCGGGTGCGTGGCTGATGGGCGCGTCGGCGTTCCTGATGGAGTTCGACCTCGGGGTGCCTCAGTTCCCGATGCTCGCCCAGGTGGTGCTGGTGGGGCTGATCGGCAGCTGGACCCTGGTCTACGGGCGGCTCGCGGGCGGTCCCGGCGGCGCGCTGCTGGTGGTGGCCGTGGTGCTGGTCACGCGGGCGGTGTTCGCGGTGCTGCCGCTGGTCAACGACCTGCACGTGGCGCTGCTGCTGCCGTACGCGGCCGAGGCCGTGGTGATCGAGCTGGTGGCGATCCTGCTGCGCGGGCGGCGCGGGTACGCGTTCGCCGTGGTGGCCGGGCTGGCCGCCGGGGTGCTCGGGATGTCCGGCGAGTGGGCGTTCTCGCAGTGGCTGATGCCCGACCCGTGGCCGCTGTCCCACCTCGACACGTTCGTGCTGTGGGGGGCGGCCGCGTCGGTGGCCGGGGCGCTGATCGGGGTGTGGCAGTACCAGCGGGTCGAGGCGGTGGCGGCGCGGCGGGCATCGGACCCGGCGCCGTCGGGCGCGCCCGCGGTGCGCTTCCGGACGCGGCACCTGGGCGGGCTCGTGGGGGCGCTCGGGGCGGTGGCGCTGTGCGCGGCGGTCATCCCGCCGGCCGATCCGCCCGCCGACCTGGTGGCGGACATCCAGCTCACGGACACCGGCCAGAGCCTGCCGATCTCGAACCCGCACGGTGGCGGGCAGCCGCGGTGGGTGACCGCGACGGTGACGATCAACCGGGCGGACCTGGTGTCGGATCCGGTGTGGCTCAACGGTTTCTCGTGGCAGGGCGGGGATTTCTACAGCGCGCCGCTGGAGCGGACGGCGGAGGGCACGTACCGGACGACACAGCCGCTGCCGGTGTTCGGGCAGTGGAAGACCAGCATCCGCGTGCACTACGGGAACCGGGTGATGGCGATCGCGCCGATCTACGCGCCCGCCGACCCGGCCGCGAACGCCGGCGAGATCACCGCGACGTCCGGGCCGCGCCCTTTCATGTCGGAGATCAAGTTCCTGCAGCGCGAACGCAAGACCGACACGCCGCTCGTGCTGTGGACCGTGGCGTACGTCCTGGTGGGCCTCGTGTTCGGCGGCATGTGGGTGCTGTTCGCCTGGCTGTACACCTCCGCCGCGGGCGGCGCGCCGTCCCCGTCGCGGCGGGTGAGGGTCAGCAGCAGGTGACGCCGCGGCCGGCCGGTGCCTTCCGGGGGCGCACCGGCCGGCCCGTCACCCCACCTCTGCCAGCCTTCGCGTCAGGAAGCGGCGCTCCGCGTCCGTCGTGACCAGCCGCAACGCCTCGCGGTACTCCGCCGCCGCCTCCGTGTGGCGTCCCAGGCGGCGCAGGAACTCGGCTCGCGTGGCGGGCAGCAGGTGGTAGCCCGGCAGATCCACACCGGACAGGATCCGCAGCCCCTCGGCGGGCCCGGCGGCCATCCCCACGGCCACCGCGCGGTTCAGCTCCACCACCGGCGACCGGGTCATCTCGGCCAGCCTGCCGTACAGCGCGGCGATCTGCGGCCAGTCCGTGTCCGCGGCCCGCGCCGCCGTCCCGTGGCATGCGGCGATCGCCGCCTGCACCTGGTACGGCCCCGGCGCCCCGCGCCGCAGCGCGCCGTCCAGCAGCGCCACGCCCTCGTCGATCTCGGCGCGGTCCCACCGGCCGCGGTCCTGGTCCGCCAGCAGCACGAGGTCACCGTGCTCGTCCACCCGCGCGTCCCGGCGCGCGTCCTGCAGCAGCATCAGCGCCAGCAGCCCGGTGGCCTCCGGCTCGTCCGGCATCAGCTCGTGCAGCACGCGCGCCAGCCGGATCGCCTCCGCCGACAACTCGCGGCGCAGCAGGTCCGCGCCGGCCGTGGCCGCATAGCCCTCGTTGAACAACAGGTACAGCACCGCCAGCACGGCCGGGGTCCGCTCCGGCAGCAGGTGCGCCGGCGGCACCCGGTACGGGATGCCGGCGTGCCGGATCTTCTGCTTCGCGCGCACCAGCCGTTTCTTCAACGCGGGCTCGGCGATCAGCAGGGCCCGCGCGATCTCGGCCGGGGTCAGCCCGGCCAGCGTGCGCAACGTCAGCGCCACCTGCGCGTCGAGCGACAACGCCGGGTGGCAGCAGGTGAACATCAGGCGCAAGCGGTCGTCGGGCACGCCGCTGTCGTCGGATTCGGGTTCGGGAACAGGCATCGCCGCGACCTCCCGCAGCTTGGCCGCCCCGACCGCGTCCCGGCGCAGCCGGTCGAGCGCGCGGTTGCGGGCGGCGGTGGTGAGCCAGGCCCCGGGCCGGCGCGGCACGCCGTCCCGGGACCACGACCCGACGGCCTGGGCGAACGCGTCCTGGGCGCACTCCTCGGCGAGGTCCCAGTCGCCGGTGAGCCGGATCAGGGTCGCGACCACCTGGCCCCACTCGTCCCGGAAGGCCCGGACGAGCGCGGTGTGGACGTCGGTCACGGCTGCCAGATCGGCCGGACCTCGATCGACCCGTAGGTCGCGGCCGGGTGCTTCGACGCGATCTCGATCGCCTCGTCCAGGTCGGCGCACTCGATCAGGCAGAACCCGCCGACCTGCTCGCGGGTCTCGGCGAACGGGCCGTCGGACAGCAGCACCTCGTCCGACCGCACCCGCACGGTGGTCGCCTCGTGCGGGGGCCGCAGCCCGGCCCCGCCGCGCAGGACGCCCCGCCCGGCCATCTCCTCGCCCCAGTCGCCACAGCCGTCCTCGGCGTGCTCGGCGGCCTCCGGGCCACCGCAGATCAACAGCATGTACTGCATCGCGTCCTCCTCGCCGGTCCGTGTTCTCACCACACCGACGAACGGGATCCGCGGTCAGGGACGCGCGGCGGCGAGGAATTCCCGGATCAGCCCATGATCCTTCGTGCCGCGCGTGGATTCCACTCCGCTGGACACGTCAACGCCCCACGGGCGCACCGTCTCGATCGCCTCCGCCACGTTGTCCGGGCGCAGCCCGCCCGCCAGCAGCCACCGCCCGGTCTGGCCGCGCAGCTCCGACCAGCCCCACTGCTCCCCCGACCCGGCCCGCGGCGAGTCGAGGATCAGCATCTCCTCGCCGAACGCCCCGACCGCCACCCGCTCGCCCGCCGTCGACGTGGCCCGCACCAGCGGCACCCCCAGGTCGGCGAGCGCGGCGAAGTCCTCCGCCGCGTAGCCGGCGCCGTGCAGCTGGACCGCGCCCAGGCCGGTCTTGACCGCGACGTCCCGGACCTCGGCGACGGGCATCCCGAGGAACACCCCCACGCTGAGGACCTCCGGGGGCACGGCGGCCACCAGGCGCGTGGCCTCGTCCACGCTGACCTGCCGGGGACTGGGGGCCAGGACGAACCCGACCGCCTCGGCCCCGGCCGTCACCGCGCAGTCCACGTCGGCCTCGGTGCGCAGGCCGCAGATCTTCACGAACACCCCACCAGGGTAGGCGCCGCGGCTGTCTAGACTGCGGCGATGTCCTTGATCGGTGCGCCGTTGCGGAGGCTGGCCAGGCGATACGTGGTGTCGCGCCGGACCCACGACGACCTCCTGGCCCGGTGCGCCGCCGCGGAAGCCGAACGCGACCGGCTCGCCGCCACCTACCGGACCTGGGTGCCGCCGGGCCACTTCTACTCGCCGCACCCGGACCCCGCGCAGGTCCGCGCCCGCGCCGCGACGCTGTTCGACACCGGATCCGATCCCGCCGGCCTCGACCTGCGCGAGGACGACCAGCTCGCCCTGCTGCCCGTGCTCACGGAGCTGCTGAAGGACCACCCGTTCCCCGAGGACCGGTCGCCGGAGTACCGGTACTTCTTCGGCAATCCCGAGTACTCCTGGTCCGACGCGCTGGTCCTGCACGCGATGCTGCGGCACCTGCGCCCGCGGCGGCTGGTGGAGATCGGGTCCGGCTACTCGTCGGCGATGACGCTGGACACCGTCGAGCACTGGCTGGACGGCGCGGTCGAGCTGACCTTCGTCGAGCCCTACCCGGACCTGGTGCGTTCGCTGCTGCGCCCCGGACGAACAGCGCGTGACGATCCGTGAGCAGCCGGTGCAGGACGTCCCGATGGAGACGTTCCTCGCCCTGGAGGCCGGTGACGTGCTGTTCATCGACTCCACCCACGTGGTCAAGGCGGGCTCCGATGTCAACCACCTCTTCTTCGAGGTGCTGCCCCGCCTCGCCGACGGGGTGTGGATCCACGTGCACGACGTGTTCTTCCCCTTCGAGTACCCGCTCGACTGGGTGACCGAGGGCCGCGCCTGGCAGGAGGTCTACCTGCTGCGCGCGTTCCTGGCCTGCAACTCGCGCTTCGAGGTGCGCTGGTTCCAGCAGTACCTGTGGGCCCGCCGTCGGGAGCTGCTCACGGCGGGGATCCCGGACATGGCACGCAACCCGGGCGGGAACATCTGGCTGCGCACGACGCCCGGTTACGCCGCCGCGGCCCCGGGTACCCGCCGGCCATGACCGACGGCCGCGCAGATCCGCTCGCCCGCCTCGACCACGTGGCGGCCGCGCTGGAGGATCTGCGCGGACAGGCGGCGAGCCAGCCGCTGGAGGACATCGCGAAGGGCATCGCCGAAAGCGCCGTGGCGACCCTGCCCGACGCCGACGCCGCGACGATCACCGCCATCGCCGAGGACGGTCACCTGTACACGCTGGCGGCCACCGACGAGGTGGTCATCGGCATCGACGAGTGCCAGTACCGGACCCGCCGCGGCCCGTGCGTCGAGGCCGCAACCCAGCGACGCCCGGTGCGCGCCATCGTCGGCGAGCACGAGGTGGAGTGGCCGGAGTTCACCGCGGCGGCGAAGGCGGCCGGCATCAACACCTACCTGTCCGTGCCGGTGCTGCTGCCCGGCGAGCCCGGCGGCGAGGACGAGGTGGTGGGCGGGCTCGACATGTACAGCTTCACCGCCCGCGCCTTCGACGACTACGACGAGCAGGTGATGCGCCTGTTCACCACCGCCGCGTGCGAGGCGTTCACCAACGCCCGCCGCTGGGCGGCCACGCAGCGCAAGATCGCCCAGCTGGAGACGGCCCTGACCTCGCGCGCCGAGATCGACCAGGCCAAGGGCGTGCTGATGGCGATCCACGGGTGCAGCGCGGACGAGGCGTTCACCCGGCTGGTCGAGGAATCGCAGCGGACGAACACCAAGCTCGCCCTGGTGGCCCGCAAGCTGCTGGAATCGCTACAGCGCTGAGGCGTGCCACGGGTGACTTCCCGTGGCACGCCTCGCCCGATCAGCCGATCGGCAGCTTGCCGGTCACCGGGCGCAGCGGGTTGCCGCCGGTGACCGGGGACAGCGCGCTCTGCTTGCCCGTGACGGCGCTGAGCACGCTGGGGGTGCCGGCCTTGCCCATCAGGCCGTTGACCGTCATGCCGACGGCCTTGAGCTGCGGCGTGGAGACTCCGGCGGAGGCGGCGCCCGCCCCGGTCAGAACCGCCGAGGCGGCCGCGAGACCGACGACACCAGCACGAAGTGTGCGCGACACTGAGTTTCCCCTTCATCGGAAAATGGTTCTTCGAACGAGACGAGAAAACTAGCGATCCGGCGCACGCGGCGCACGGCTGCTGACACTCGACCGAGTGGTTCTGGAGTGAATTACAGTCGATGGTGGCGGCCCGGCTTGCGGAATCGCCGCGCGGTAGCGCGGCAGCACCTTCATCGGCCAGAGAAGCATGCCCGGAACTCGCGAAGGCCCACCCGGCCGCGGACCGAGGCTTCCCGCCGTGCGCGACCGCCCTGCGATACCGCGGGAATCGCGGCAGCCCCGCCTTCACCGGCCCGAGAACCGTCCCCCCAACTCGCCCACCCGAGCGTCGACCGAGCCCGCCCGCCTCGTGCGACCGCCACGGGATACCACGGAATCGCGGCAGCCCCGCCTTCGCCAGCCCGAGAACCGTCCCCGCAACTCGCCCACCCCAGCGTCGACCGAGCCCGCCCGCTGGGCGGAACCGCCAAGCGATGCCCATGGAAAAATTGCGGCACCCGCCTTCATCAACCGGAGAGGCGTCCCGCAACTCGCGAGCCGCCCATCCGGCCCTCCACCGTGGCGGCGCGGCTCGCGGGATCGCCGCCCGGTTCCGCGGATATTGCAGCACCGCAGCCTTCACCAAACCGGACAAACCTCCCCGCGACTTGCGAGCCGCTGCCCGGGGCGCCGACCGCAGCTGCTCGGCTCGCGCCCGCGCGGTACCGCGGAAATCGCGGGCCGCCTTCCCTGGCCGAGAAGTCTCCGCGGACTCGTGAGCTGTCCTTCGCGCGTGGAATACGCTTGCTCGGTGCCGTGGCGCGCGGAACGGGTCAGCGGCCGTAGTCGTGGCGTTCCGCGATCTCGCCGTCCTTGCGGCGGACGACGTGCGTGGCGCCGCGCTTGCGGGCCAGTTCGCGGCCCTCGGCCTGGGCCTCGGCCTTGGTGTCGCCGGTGCTGGAGGCCCGGCTGTTGCCCACCACCTGGTTCTTCCACCGGCCGTCCGCGTAGAAGGTCTCGACGTCGCCGTCCGCGAGATCCGCCTCGCCGTCCGGCCCGTGCGCCGAGCCGTTACCGGCGTAGGTCGCGTAGAGCTGTGGGTCGGGTTTGGGGGCGCTGCCGGGGCCGCCGAGGGGTTTGGGGTCCATGAGGTAGTCGATGCGGTCCTCTCCGGTGGACCAGGAGCCTTTGTTGCCGTCGGGGCCG
>NZ_PQHY01000068.1:0-33037 GCF_003385175.1 Amycolatopsis ruanii | reverse complement strand
GCGGTGGCTGCGCCGTTCCGGGTTGTGAGGCGGGGGCGGTAGTCGTGGCGCCAGGCGCGGAGATGGGGTGGCCGCGCGTCGCTCACTCCTTGAACGGCGATCAGCGCCCGGCGGCCCAACCCTGCTTCACCCAGCCGGGCGCACCTCGCCGGGAACGCGGGGCCCCTGCCGGCCGTTGTCCGGACATGAGGCCCTGGAACGCCGGAGCGGCTCACGCGCAAGCGTCCGGGGGAGTGCTGCGGCCGGAACGCGGTCTCGTCACCCACGGGCCGGGACGCCGGAGAACGGCGCAATGTCAAGGTGAAAACCGGTCGCGCGGCCTGCTCCGAACGGAGCAGCAGGTCAACGCGCCTGGACGGGTTCAGACGCGCACCGTCACCACTTCCCGATCCGTGACATCCCCCGGCTCGGGGGGTTTTGTGATCCGCGTTACCGCGCTAGCGTGCTGCGCTATAGCAAGTCCCGCCGGCAGGGAGGTGAACAGCCGATGACCCTGGCGCCGACGGAAGATTGACCCCCGGTTCTGCCATCAGACCGGTCGGGCGGGAGCGGCGTCGGCGCCGATCCATCGATAGAGCTCTCGAACTCATTCCGCAATGAGGGAGGTCGTGTATGGAAATCGTCGTCAAAGGCCGTAACGTCGAGGTGCCGGATCACTACCGCACACACGTCGGTGACAAGCTCGAGCGCCTGGAGCGCTACGACAAGAAGGTCTACCGCTACGAGGTCGAGCTGTTCCACGAGCCCAACCGCAGGCAGCTGAAGAACTGCCAGCGGGTGGAGATCACCGGCCGGGGCAAGGGTCCGGTCGTCCGGGCCGAGGCCACCGCGGGTGACTTCTACGCCGCCCTCGACACCGCCCTGAACAAGCTCGAAAACCGCCTCCGCAAGATGCACGACCGCCGGCGCGTCCACTACGGCCGCCGCTGCCCGGAATCCGTCGCCGAAGCGACGTCGAACGCCATCGCGGCGGGAGCGATGCCGGCCACCGGCCGCGCGTCCACCGCAGTGCTCGAGGCGCCCGCTCCCGCGGCCGAAGAGGTCGGCACCGCCCTCCCGGAGGACATCGAGCTGCCCACCCAGCAGCGCTGGGACGACGAGGCCGAACACCTCCCCGGCCGGATCGTCCGGGAGAAGCACCACTCCGCCAAACCCATGACCATCGACCAGGCCCTCTCCGAGATGGAGCTGGTCGGACACGACTTCTACCTCTTCAACGACGTCGAAGCCGGCGTCCCGAGCGTCGTCTACCGGCGCAAGGGCTTCGCCTACGGCGTGATCCGCCTCGACCACTAGCGGCGTCCGAAAACGGCCCGCGCGCCCGGAGTGCGCGGGCCGTTTCGCGCATGTACGCACGTTGCGTGCGCCGACGCGCGCTCCTTCCCTACGATGGAGGGTGCGCACGGCCCGCACCACGGGCCGGACAGGGTGTCGGAGACGGCGCGGTCCAGGGACAGAGCCTGGGTGCGTCCCAACAGCTAGTGAGGTCGACCGGATGGTTCTCAACCGCCTGCTGCGTGCGGGCGAGGGCAAGATGATCAAGCGGCTGCGCAACATCGCCGAACACATCAACACCCTCGAAGACGAGGTGAAGGACCTCACCGACGACGAGCTGCGCGGCAAGACCGCCGAGTTCCGCGAGCGGCACGACGGCGGGGACGGCGAGTCGCTGGACGACCTGCTGCCCGAGGCGTTCGCGGTGGCCCGCGAGGCCGCCCTGCGGGTGCTCGGCCAGCGCCCCTACGACGTCCAGCTGATGGGTGGCGCGGCACTGCACCTCGGCCAGGTCGCCGAGATGAAGACCGGTGAGGGCAAGACCCTGACCTCGGTCATGCCGGTGTACCTGAACGCGATCTCCGGCAAGGGTGTCCACGTCGTCACCACCAACGACTACCTCGCCAAGCGCGACTCGGAGTGGATGGGCCGCGTGCACCGCTTCCTCGGTCTCGAGGTCGGCGCGATCCTGTCCGAGATGACGCCGGCGGAGCGCCGCAAGGCCTACCACGCCGACATCACCTACGGCACGAACAACGAGTTCGGCTTCGACTACCTGCGCGACAACATGGCGTGGAGCCTGGACGACTGCGTGCAGCGCGGCCACAACTTCGCCATCGTCGACGAGGTCGACTCGATCCTGATCGACGAGGCGCGGACGCCGCTGATCATCTCCGGCCCGGCCGAGCAGTCGGCCCGCTGGTACGTCGAGTTCGCCCGCATGGCGCCGCTGATGAAGCGCGACACGCACTACGAGGTCGACGAGCGCAAGCGGACCGTCGGTGTCACCGAGAAGGGCGTCGCCTTCATCGAGGACCAGCTCGGCATCGACAACCTGTACGAGTCGGCGAACACCCCGCTGGTCGGGTACCTGAACAACGCGCTCAAGGCCAAGGAGCTGTACAAGCGCGACAAGGACTACATCGTCCGCAACGGCGAGGTCCTCATCGTCGACGAGTTCACCGGCCGCATCCTGGCCGGCCGTCGCTACAACGAGGGCATGCACCAGGCGATCGAGGCCAAGGAAGGCGTCGAGATCAAGGCGGAGAACCAGACTCTCGCCACGATCACGCTGCAGAACTACTTCCGCCTCTACGACCGCCTCTCCGGCATGACCGGTACCGCCGAGACCGAGGCCGCGGAGTTCCACCAGACCTACAAGCTGGGTGTGGTGCCGATCCCGACCAACCGGCCGATGGTCCGCAAGGACCAGCCGGACCTGATCTACAAGACCGAAGAGGCCAAGTTCGAGGCGGTCGCCGAGGACATCGCCGAGCGGCACGCCAAGGGGCAGCCGGTGCTGGTCGGCACCACCAGCGTCGAGAAGTCCGAGTACCTGTCGAAGCTGCTGGTCAAGCTGAACGTGCCGCACGAGGTGCTGAACGCGAAGTACCACGACCGCGAGGCGCTGATCATCGCTCGCGCCGGCCGCAAGGGCGCGGTCACGGTCGCCACCAACATGGCCGGCCGCGGTACCGACATCGTGCTGGGCGGCAACCCGGACATCATCGCCGACGAGCGGCTGCGCGAGCGCGGCCTGGACCCGGTCGAGAACTCCGCCGAGTACGAGTCGCTCTGGCCGAAGGTGCTCGAGGAGGTCAAGGCCGAGGTCAAGGCCGAGGCCGAGGAGGTCCGCGAGGCCGGCGGCCTGTACGTGCTGGGCACCGAGCGGCACGAGTCCCGCCGCATCGACAACCAGCTGCGTGGCCGCTCCGGGCGTCAGGGCGACCCCGGTGAGTCGCGGTTCTACCTGTCGCTCGGCGACGAGCTGATGCGCCGGTTCAACGCGGTGATGGTCGAGCGGGTCATGACGACCATGCGGCTACCCGACGACATGCCGATCGAGCACAAGATGGTGTCGCGGGCCATCAAGAGCGCTCAGACGCAGGTCGAGCAGCAGAACATGGAGATCCGCAAGAACGTCCTCAAGTACGACGAGGTCATGAACCAGCAGCGCAAGGTGATCTACGCCGAGCGCCGCCGCGTGCTGGAGGGCGAGGACCTCTCTGAGCAGATGCAGCACATGCTGGTCGACGTGCTCACCGCCTACGTCGAGGGCGCCACGTCCGAGGGTTACGCCGAGGACTGGGACCACGAGAAGCTGTGGACCGCGCTCAAGCAGCTCTACCCGGTGTCGGTGAGCTGGGAAGAGCTGATGGAGGAGCACGAGGACCTCAGCGCCGAGGTGCTCCGGGACGCGCTGGTCGAGGACGCGAAGGCGGCCTACGCCCGGCGTGAGGCCGACATCGACGGCCGCGTCGGCGAAGGCGCGATGCGCCAGCTGGAGCGGCAGGTGCTGCTGTCGGTGATGGACCGCAAGTGGCGCGAGCACCTCTACGAGATGGACTACCTCAAGGAGGGCATCGGCCTGCGGGCCATGGCGCAGCGCGACCCGCTGATCGAGTACCAGCGCGAGGGCTTCGACATGTTCAACGCCATGCTGGACTCGCTGAAGGAGGAGGCCGTCGGCTTCCTGTTCAACCTGCAGGTCGAGGCGGCGCAGCCCCAGGAGGCGACTCCGGCCGCGGCCGCGCCGGCGGGCGCGGCGGCTGGGCGGCACGCGCAGCCGGTGCCGCCGCAGCAGACCGAGCCGGCGCGCCCCGCGGTGCCGAACGCGCTGCGCGGCAAGGGGCTCGGCAACGAGAACCCGCAGCAGGGCCTGACGTTCTCCGGCCCGGCCGAGCAGGGCGGCGTGCAGTCCCGCGGGACGGCGACGGCGTCCTCGGACGGCCAGGGCGCGGCGGGCACGCGGCGGGAGCGTCGCGCGGCGGCTCGGACGCAGGCGAAGAAGACGAAGAAGCGTCGCTGAGCTGGGTCTTTCGCGGGGGCCGGTGCCGGATGGTGCCGGCCCTTCGTGCTTGGGGTTCCGTTTCGCGGTGTGCCTCGCCCCTGCTGGGCGGGGTGGAGTCCCACGGGGCGGCGGTTCGGCAGGCGGGGAAGAAGCGCCACCGCCCGGGTGCCCACGGGCATCCGGGCGGTCTGCCAGTTGCTGCCGGCTCCACCCGGCAGCGTTGCTCACCAAGCACCGGCGGCGCCGGGAGGCCGGTCCGCGAACGAACCGGCCTCCGGCCCCGCAACCGCGCAGGTCAGCGGTGTCGCTGCGGCTGCACCACCGTGAAGAACCCGCACCGCCAGCCGGCCTCGGAGTGTTCGAACCTGGCCATCACCGCGGTGGCCCGCTGGTCCGCGTGCGCCGTTCCGCAGATCTCGACCGCGCCCGGTGCGCTTTGGCTCGCCCGCACCGAGCGCACCGTGTAGCGCGGGCCCGGCGATGGTGGCACCACCCGCAGGTGCTGGTACATCCTCGGCGTGACCACCGTCCGCAGCTGGCCCGGCGCTCGCCGCCCGGCGCGGACCTCCAGGATCGCCGTCAGGACGGTCCGCGCGTGGCGCAGTTCGAGCGGCTCGCCGGGCCGTCCGCGCATCCGGATCCGCGACGCCCCCGCCTGTCCCGGAATCACGACCGGCGGAGTCGTGCCCCTGTTCGGCTCGTACTGGAGCAGCGTCTGCAGCGTCATCATCAGTCCCCCTCAGTCGAGTCATGCCGCTCTCTAGAGCGGCAGTCCCGGGAGAACCGGACAGCCGTGGCCCGATGGTGTGATCCGGGCCGATAGTGTCGAGTCGTGCTGCGAGGACTGGTGCTCGATTACGCCGGCGTGCTGACCGATCCGGACGCCGCCGAACTGCTCGCTGCCGTCGATGTGCTGCGGGAGCGCGGTATCCGGACCGCACTACTGTCCAATGCGGATGGTGGCGCCGGTCGCGGGCACCTCGCCCGGCACTTCGACGCGTTCGTCTTCTCCGGCGAGGTCGGCATCGCCAAACCGGATCCGCGCGTCTTCCGCCTCACCGCCGAACGCCTCGGCCTCCCCACGACCGGATGCGTCATGGTCGACGACTCCCGCGCCAACGTCGACGGCGCTGCCGCGGCCGGAATGGTCGGCGTGCACCACACCTCGGTCGCCGGCACCCTCGCCGAACTCAGCGCGTTGTTCCCCGCCTGACCAGCTCGAAGCACAGCACGGCCGCGGCCGCGGACACGTTCAGCGACTCGACCTCGCCCGGCATCGGGATCGACAGCCATCCCGTCACCAGCGCGGCGACCTCGTCGCTCACCCCCGCCGTCTCCCCGCCCAGCACGAACGCCGCCCGCTCCGGCAACGACGCCTCGAACAGCGACGGACGGCCTTGTGCACCAAGTGCATACAATCCGTATCCCGCCTCGACCAGCATCGACGCGGCTTCGGCGGCCGTCGCGCAGCGAAGGACCGGCGCCCGGAACGCCACCCCCGCCGAAGCCTTCACAACCAGCGGATCCAGCGCCGCCACCCCTCGCCGCGGCACGACGATCCCGCCGAGCCCGGCCGCCGTCGCGGTGCGCAGGATCATCCCGACGTTCGCCGGGGTGGTGATGCCGTCGAGCAGCAGCACCCGGGCCGGCGCGTCGGCCAGCGCGGCGCTCAGCGGTCGCATCCGGGGCGCGACCACGTCCGCCAGCACGCCCTGGTCCTGCTTGCCGTTGCCGGCCAGCACCTTCACCCGGTGCGCGCTCGCCCGCTGCACCGGCACCCCCGCGGCCCGCGCGGCCCGCTGGATTTCCGCCGCGGCCGGGCCGCGGGCGGTGTCGGCGAGGATGACCTTGTCCACCCGCAGCTCCGGGTCGTCCAGGGCTTCCAGGACCGGTTTGCGCCCGTAGACGGTGAGGAATCGGTCTTTGGGGGAGACGGTCGTTTCACGCACGAGCACAAGTACACCAGCTTGTGTCAGGATCGCGTCATGCCCGACCGTCTTTCCGCCCTCGACGCGTCGTTCCTCTACCTGGAGGACGCCACGACGCCGATGCACGTGGGCGGGGTGGCCGTGTTCGAGCGCCCGCGGGACGGGTTCGACCACGCGCAGGTGCTGTGCCTGATCCAGCAGCGCCTCGGCTATCTGCCGCGCTACCGCCAGCGCGTGGTCAGCGTGCCCGGTCACCTCGCGCGCCCGGTCTGGGTGGACGACGTCGACTTCGACCTCAACTACCACGTCCGCCGCTCCGCGCTGCCCGCCCCGGGCACCGACGACCAGCTGTACGACCTGGTCGCCCGCCTGATGGCGCGCACGATGGACCACGAGCGCCCGCTGTGGGAGGCCTACTTCGTCGAGGGCCTCGAAGGCGACCGGATCGCGCTGGTCACCAAGACCCACGAGTCCGTCGTGGACGGCAGCGGCACCGTCGAGCTGGGACAGCTGATCCTCGACACCACGCCGCAGGCGTGCGAGCCGTTCGAGGACACCTGGGTGCCGCGGCGCCCGCCCAGCGCCACCCAGCTGGTGCTCGACGCGGTCAGCGAGACGGTCCGTCGTCCGGGTGAACTCGTCGAGAACGTGCGCGACGTGGTGAGCGACCTGACCGCGACCGCCGACAAGGTCACCGACGCCGTGGGCGGGGTCGCCGCCAAGATGCACCGCGTCCTGCAGCCGGCGCCGTCCGGGCCGCTCAACCGGCACGTCTCCGGCGGGCGGGTGTTCGCTGTGGTCCGCACGCGCCTGGAGGACTACCGCAAGGTCCGCGCCGAGCACGGCGTCACGGTCAACGACATCGTCCTGGCCGTCGTCACCGGCGCGCTGCGCGAGTGGCTGCTTTCCCGCGGCGAGGGCGTGTCGGAGGCCACCACCGTGCGCGCGCTGGTGCCGCTGGCCGTGCTCGAACCGGACACCGTCGAATTCTCCCCGGCCGGCCTGGTCAACAACCAGGTCGAGCCGTACCTGGTGGACCTGCCGGTCGGCGAGCCCAACCCGGTCCTGCGGCTGCAGCACATCAGCCACACGCTGCGCGCGCACGCCGACTCCGGCCGCTCGGTCGCCGCGCGCGCCATGCTCAAGGTGGGCGGGTTCGCCCCGGCGACCATGCACGCACTGGCCGCGCGCGCGGCCGGGGCGTTCTCCGGGCGGATCTTCAACCTGCTGGTCATCAACTCGCCGGGGCCGCAGGTACCGTTGTACGCCGGGCAGGCGAGGATGACCGAGATGTTCCCGGTGATCCCGCTGGCGCGCAACCAGGCGCTGGCCATCGGGGTCACGTCCTACCACGGCGGCGTCTACTTCGGACTGAACGGTGACCGCAAGGCGCTGTCCGATGTGGACGTCCTCGCGGGCATGATCGAGGATTCGCTGGAAGAGCTGAAGGGTGCGAGCTGGTGAGGGTCTACCTTCCGGGCACGATCGGAATGCTGCGCAGGCTGGTGGCGGACGGCAGGCTGCAGCCGCCCGGCGGGACGGGGTTCGCCCTCACCCCGGCGCTGCGCGAGTCCTACCTCAGCGGGGACACCGAGGAGCTGGAGTACGTCGCGCTGCTGGACGCGGCGATCGCGTCGCTGCGGCTGATCGGCGCCGCGGAGGATGACGCCAAGGAGCTGCCGCGCCGGGTGGTGATCTCGGTCGACGTCGACAACGCGACCCCGCGCCCGGACCTGGACGCGCCGGTGGTGAAGCTGTCCGGGCCGATCAGCTACGAGGACGTGGCCGCCGTGCACGTCGACGCGGAGGAGGCCGAAGAGGCGGTGCGAGCGGCCGCCCGGGTCATCGACGCGGCCGACCTCGGCGACCCGGACGCGGAGTTCGTCCTGGGCGAGGCCGAGGACCACGAACTGGCCTGGTACGCGCCTCAGGAGCTGCCGTTCCTCCTCGACCTGCTCTAGCGTTGGGGGCAGGCCAAAAGCCCCGTCACAGGAGGTAGGCATGGACGCCATCACGAACGTGCCCGTTCCGGTCAACGAGCCCGTCCGGACCTACGCGCCGGGCAGTCCCGAGCGGGAATCCCTGCAACGCCGGATCGCCGAGCTGGAGGGCGACAAGCACGAGCTGCCGCAGACGATCGGCGGCAGGCGTCGGATGGCCGGCGGCGACACCTTCGACGTCGTCCAGCCGCACGACCACGCGCACGTCCTGGGCACGTCGGCGCAGGCCACGCCCGAAGACGTCGCGGACGCGGTGGCCGCCGCGAAGGAGGCCGCCCCGGCCTGGCGGGAGATGCCGTTCGACGAGCGCGCCGCGGTGTTCCTGCGCGCCGCGGACCTGATGGCGGGCCGGTACCGCGACACGCTCAACGCGGCGACGATCCTCGGCCAGTCGAAGTCGGTGCAGCAGGCCGAGATCGACGCCGCCTGCGAGCTGATCGACTTCCTGCGGTTCAACGTGCACTACGCGCGGCGGATCCTCGCCGAGCAGCCGAACTCGGTGCCGGGCGCGTGGAACCGGATGGACTACCGGCCGCTGGACGGGTTCGTCGTGGCGATCACCCCGTTCAACTTCACCGCGATCGCCGGGAACCTGCCCAGCGCGCCCGCGCTGATGGGCAACACGGTCGTGTGGAAGCCGACGCCGACCCAGCAGCTGGCCGCGCACTACACGATGCAGGTGTTCGAGGAGGCCGGCCTGCCGCCGGGCGTGATCAACCTGGTCACCGGCGACGGGCACGCGGTCAGCGAGGTGGCGCTGGCCGATCCCGGGTTCGCGGGCCTGCACTTCACCGGTTCGACGGCGACGTTCAAGTTCCTGTGGCGGCGGATCGCGGAGAACCTCGACTCCTACGCGAGCTACCCGCGGATCGTCGGCGAGACCGGCGGCAAGGACTTCGTCGTCGCGCACGCCTCGGCGAACCGGGAGAAGCTGCTGGCCGGGCTCGTGCGGGGCGCGTTCGAGTACCAGGGGCAGAAGTGCTCGGCCGCCTCGCGCGCCTACGTTCCGCGGTCGCTGTGGGAGAGCGGGCTGCGGGACGAGCTGGCCGACCTGACGCGGACCGTGAAGTACGGCGACGTCACGGACCTGTCGGTGTTCGGCGGGGCGGTGATCGACGCGCGGGCGTTCGCGAAGCACCGGAAGCTGCTGGACAGCGTGGACGGGGACAACGACCTCCACGTGCTGGTCGGCGGCCACTGCGATGACTCGATCGGGTACTTCGTCGAGCCGACCGTGCTGGTGTCGGCCGATCCGGCGCACACCGCGTTCGCGACGGAGTACTTCGGGCCGATCCTGGCGGTGCACGTCTACGACGACGCGTCCTACGGCGAGATCCTGGAGCTGGTCGACCGGACCTCGCCGTACGCCCTGACCGGCGCCGTGTTCGCCGACGACCGGGCGGCGGTGCAGCAGGCGCACCAGACGCTGCGGTTCGCGGCGGGCAACTTCTACGTCAACGACAAACCGACCGGGTCGATCGTGAGCCAGCAGCCCTTCGGCGGCTCCCGCGGCTCGGGCACGAACGACAAGGCGGGGTCGATGTTCAACCTGCTGCGCTGGACGAGCCCGCGGTCGATCAAGGAGACGTTCGACGCCCCCACGGCGATCGGCTATCCGCACATGGGTTAGCCGTCCGGCCCGGTCGCGGCGCGCGCCAGCGCCCGCGTCGCCGGACGCGGCGGGGCCTGCCTCGGACGTCGTGCCGCAGGCTCTCGGGCCGCCACCAGCGCCGATGACCAGAACCGAAACGGCGCGGTCCCGGGAAACCGGAACCGCGCCGTGACTACCGGTCGGTGTCAGCCGCCGATCTTGAACTCGCCCACCTGGTCGGCGGGCGGCGCCTCCACGGTGACCGGGGTGCCCCAGTCGCTGTACTTCATCGTGATCGACGCCTGCTGCGCGTCCGCCGGTGCGCCGACGGCCTTCATCACCGGGCTGAGGTCCTGCGTGACCTGCACCGGCAGCTGGTCGCCGTTGAGCCACAGCTCCACCGGGTACGTGACGTTCATCGACTTCAGCTGCGCCAGCGTCTCCGCGGGCAGACCGGACGCGGCCAGCTCGTCGGCGGCCTTCGCGACCTCGATCGTCACCCAGTAGTGGCTGACCTGCTGCCCGTCGAGCGTGGTCTGCTCGCTGCGGTCGATCCGGCCCGCCTTCTGGATCTGCTCCAGCGTCTTGGACGGGTCGTTCGACTCGGCCTGTTCGAGGCTCGCGCCGAGCGCCTTCGCCGCCTCGCTGCCCGCCGGGAACGTCGCCCACGGCTTGCCACCGGTCGCGGCCTGGGCCTCCTCCGGCAGCTTCAGGTACATCACCTTGTCGACGACGCGCATCTCCTGCATCTGCCCGCCGACGGTCATGGTCACGGCCATCGCGCTGTCCCCGTCGGTGAAGCGGCCCTCACCCGAACCGGTCATCTGCTGACCGGCGATCGAGCCGGAAATGGTGAACTTCGCCGACTGGGCCTGCCCCGTCTTCGCCGACGCCGCCCGGACCAGTTCCTGCACATCGCCGAACAGCGCCGGCCCGGCGTTCCCGCCGCCGGAGCCGGACTGCCCACCACACGCGGTCAGCCCGAGCACCAGCGCCAGGAGGCCGGAGACCAGAGCGGTCTTCTTCATTCGGAAATCCCCTTGATCGGTCCACCCACCCTCGGGTGGCTAACCGGGATATGTCCGAACGGGTCTCCCGCGTTACGCCGTTCAGCCCACCGTCTTCAGATCGCCGACCTGATCCACGGGCGGGGCCGTGACGTTCACCGGCGCGCCCCAGTCGCGGTACTTCATCGTCATCGTGGCGTGCTGCGCCTCGGCGGGCGCGCCCGCCGCCTGCATCAGCGGCGTCAGGTCCTGCGTCACCTGCACCGGCAGCTGGTCGGCGTTGAGCCACACCTCCATCGGGAGGACGGCGCCGGAGTTCTTCAGCTTGTCCAGCACCTCCGGCGGCAGCTCGCCCATCTTGAGCGAGCCGGTGGCCTTCGCGACGTCGATGTTCACCCAGTAGTGGCTGACCTGCTGCCCGTCGAGCGTGGTCTGCTCGCTGCGGGTGATCGTGCCGGCCTGCTGGATCTGCTCCAGCATCTGCGTCGGGTCACCCTGCGCGGCCTGGTCCATGCTCGCGCCGATGGCCTTGCCCGCCTCGCTGTCCTCCGGGATCTTCGCCCACGGCTTGCCGCCCTCGACCGCCTGCGCCGCCTGCTCCGGCGGCAGCTTCAGGTAGAGGACCTTGTCCACGACCCGCATTTCCTGGCTCTGCCCCGCGGCGTTCATCGTCATGGTCATCGCGGGCGAGGGCCCGGTGAACCGGCCTTCCCCGCTGGCGTCCAGCCGCTGGCCGGCCACCGTGCCGGTGAGCGTGAACTTCGCCGTCTGCACCTGGTCGGCCTTGCCGGAGGAGGCCAGCACCAGTTCCTGGGCGGTGCCGAACAGCTTGGGCGGCTCGTTCGCCTGCCCCGAATCGGTGGTGGAACCACAGGCGGTGGTGCCGGCGACCAGCGCCAGCGCACCCGCCAGAAGAGCGATTTTGCGCATGACAAGAATCCCTCAGTCGAATGTCCCCCAAGTGGGTTGTCATCGACCTGAATGCGCAGAACGGGCGGAAATCAAACCTCCATGCCGGCCCGGGAGGCCAGCAGGCGGCGCAGCGACGGCAGGCGGCGCTTGTCCTCGACCTCGTCGAGCATGCAGCCCTGGTCCTCCGGCGGGCCCAGGTGCCCGCAGCCCGGCGGGCACTCCTCGGCCGCCTCGGCGAACTCGTCGAAGGAGGCCACGATGTCGTTCGCGGTGACGTGGGCCAGGCCGAACGACCGCACGCCCGGCGTGTCGATCACCCAGCCGCCGTCGGGCAGCGGCAGCGCGACGGCCGCCACGGAGGTGTGCCGTCCCTTGCCGATCGCGCTGACCTCGCCGACGGCCAGCTCGGCGTCCGGCACCAGCCGGTTCACCAGTGTCGACTTGCCGACCCCGGAGTGGCCGACGAGCGCGGACACCCGGCCGCGCACCGTGGCGGCCAGCGGCAGCGAATCCTCGTCGAAGCGGGTCACCACCGCGGGCACGTCCAGCTCGGCGTAGCGGGACAGCAGCTCGTCCGGGCTCGCCAGGTCGGCCTTGGTCAGGCACAGGACCGGTTGGAGGCCACCGGCGTAGCAGGCCACCAGGCAGCGGTCGATGAACCCGGACCGCGGCGGCGGATCGGCCAGCGCGGTGACGATGAGCAGCTGCTCGGCGTTGGCGACGACGACGCGCTCGAACGGGTCGGTGTCGTCGGCCGTGCGGCGCAGCAGGCTGGTGCGCTCGTCGACCCGGACGATGCGGGCCAGCGTGCCGGGCTCGCCGCTGGTGTCGCCGACCAGGCCGACCTGGTCGCCCACGACGACCGGGGTCCGGCCCAGCTCGCGGGCGCGCATGGCGGTGACCAGACGGCCGGGGTCGCTGTCGATCGCGCAAGTCCAGCGGCCGCGGTCCACCGCGATCACCATCGCCTGGGTGGCGTCGGCGTGGGTCGGGCGGCGCTTGCTGCGCGGGCGCGAACCCTTTCCCGGGCGCACGCGGACGTCGCTTTCGTCCAGATCGCGCCAGTCCCTGCGTGCCAAGCCCCGTGCCCTCCTTCCGAGCACAGATGATCCCCCATTCCGCTCGCCAGTGGCGCGCCACCCGTGTCACGATGGGTTTTCAGGAGCCGGTTCGAAGGAGTTGGGCGACATGTGCGGCCGCTACGCGGCGAAGAAGAACCCGGCCGACCTGGCCCAGGAGTTCGACGCCGTGGACGAGACCGACGGCAAGGCCCGCGAGGCCGACTACAACGTCGCGCCGACCAAGAACGTGGTCACCGTGGTGCAGCGGCACCCGCGCGACGCCGACGGCCAGGTCCTGGAGGACGAGCCCGCCGTGCGCAGCCTGCGCGTCATGCGCTGGGGGCTGGTGCCGTTCTGGGCCAAGGACGTCTCCGTCGGCAACCGGATGATCAACACCCGCGCCGAGACGGCCGCCGAGAAGCCGGCCTTCAAGAAGTCGCTGGCCCGGCGGCGCTGCCTGGTGCCCGCCGACGGCTGGTACGAGTGGCGGCGCACGGGCAAGCAGAAGGAACCGTTCTTCATGACCCGGCCGGACGGCCACTCGCTGTCCTTCGCCGGGATCTGGGACACCTGGCGCGACCCGAAGGATCCCGACGCGCCGCAGCTGATCACGTTCTCGATCATCACGACCGACGCGGCCGGGCGGCTGACCGACGTGCACGACCGGATGCCGCTGGTCATCCACGAGCGGAACTGGGCGGACTGGCTCGACCCGGACCGCACCGAGGTCGACGAGCTGCTGGCCCCGCCGATGGACCTGATGGAGACCATCGAGCTGCGGCCGGTGTCCGACCGCGTCAACAACGTGCGCAACAACGGCCCCGAGCTGATCGAGCGGGCCGAGCCGGCGACCGATCTGGACGCCACGGAAGCCCTGTTCGACCTGCCGAAGCCATGACCCGCATCGAGATCCCGACACCGCACGGCCCGGCCAGGGCGGAGCTGCACTGCGCGCCGGACGGGGAGGCGGTGCTGATGCTCGGCCACGGCGCCGGGGGCGGGATCGAGGCGAAGGACCTGGTGGCGGCCACGCGCGCGGGACAGGCGGCCGGGGTGCACGTCGCGCTGGTCGAGCAGCCCTACCGGGTGGCGGGCCGCCGGGCGCCCGCGCCGGCCAAGCAGCTGGACGCGGCGTGGCTCGCGGTGGCCGAGGAGCTGTGCGACCGGTTCGACAACCTGCCGATGGTGTTCGGCGGCCGCTCGTCGGGGGCGCGGGTGGCGTGCCGGACGGCGGCGGCCGGGCCGGTGGTGGCGGTGCTGTGCCTGGCGTTCCCCGAGCACCCGCCGGGCAAGCCGGAGAAGAGCAGGCAGGCCGAACTGGACGCCGTGGAGGTGCCGACGCTGGTCGTCCAGGGCGAGACGGACGCGTTCGGCTGCCCGAAGCCGGGGCCGCACCACGAGGTGGTCGTGGTGCGCGGGACGCACGCCCTGGACGCCGACCTGGAGTCGGTGTACCGCACGGTGCACGAGTGGCTGGCGAAGGTGCTGCGGCCGCTGACCTGAGGTGGCTGCGTGGGTGCCGCGTGCTCCCCTGACGGCGACTGGATAGCTGCTGGGCGGCGCGTGGCGGTGATGAGGCGCTGCCGTTGCCGGTCGAGTGAGGCAGCCCCGTGGGGACGTTGGCGGGGCGTTGCTGGCCGGTGTGGGCTGAGGCCGCTCCGGTGGCGCGGTGGTGGCGAGGCAATGCGGGTTGCCCGCGGGGTAGCCACGGGGTGGCGCGTGGCGGTGGCAGGCGCTGCCGTTGCCCACGGGCGGCGGAGTGAGGCCGCCCCCACGGGCGGCGTGTGGCTGTTGTGAGGCGTTGCGGTGGCAGGGTGAGGCCGCCCCGGCGGCGCGGCGGTTGTGAGGCATTGCGGCTGCCAGCGCGAGGGGTGGGGTGGGGTCGCCCGCACAGGGCGGCGTGTGGCCGTGTTGTGCGGCGCCGCAGTTGCCGGCGCGAGTGGCGCGGCGAGGCCGCCCCGGTGGCGCGGCGATGCCAGGCATTGCGGCTGCCGGCGCGGGCGGTGGGGTGAGGCCGCCCCTGCGGGCGGCGCGTGGCCAACGGTGGTGAGGCGCTGTGGTTGCCGATGGCAGGGCGTGGCCGTCCCGCGGGGCGGCGGTCGGTTCCGCGGTTGCTCACCCCGAGTGGGTCGTTGCCGTGCGCGTTGCGGAGGCGCGCCACGGAGCGTGCACCCCTCGCCTCGGTGCCCCGGAGCTGTCGTCGGCCGTGTGGTCAGGCCCGGATCGGCGCCACCGTGGCCGACGTCAGGCGCACCAGGTCCGCCGGCGCGAGTTCCACTTCCAGCCCGCGCCGCCCGGCCGAGCAGTAGATCGTCTCGAACTTCTCCGCCGACGCGTCGATCACCACCGGCAGCCGCGAGCGCTGGCCCAGCGGCGAGATCCCACCCAGGACGTAACCGGTCGCGCGCTGGGCGGCCGCCGCCTCGGCCATCTTCGCTCGCTTGCCGCCGACCGCCGCCGCCAGTGCCTTCAGGTCCAGCTGCCCGGTGACCGGCACCACGCCCACCGTCAGCTTTCCGTCCACATCGGCCACGAGCGTCTTGAACACGCGGTCGGGCTCGAGCCCCAGCGCCTCGGCCGCTTCCAGACCGTAGGACTCGTGCTTCGGATCGTGGTCGTAGGCGTGCAGCTGGTGCGCGACCTTCTGCTTCGCGAGCAGGGCGGTCGCCGGCGTTCCCTTCCCGGCCATGGCGTGCACGGTAACCGGGAGGCGCAAGTCCTTTTCCCGCGGCGGGGAATGTGCCCGGATCGTGCGGTGTTGTGAGGGACGTGCCGTCAAAGCTTGCTGATCGACGAGCCCGTGTGGAGGCCGTCACCCCGCTGGCCGGTGTACCCGGCCCGGCGAAGCCCGTCCGCGTATCCTCGAAGCTGTCGTATGCGTACCCGGCCACGGGTGCGGACCGCTTCGACGCGGATGGGAAAGGGAACGGTTTGCCGAGCACGCAGAACCCCGCGGTGCCCGAATCCGGCTCCGAGCAGGAGCCGGCCGAAGAGCGCGCCGAGCGCTTCGAGCGCGACGCGATGCCGCTGCTGGATCAGCTGTACTCGGCCGCTCTGCGCATGACGAGGAACCCGGCGGACGCCGAGGACCTCGTGCAGGAGACCTACCTCAAGGCCTACGGCGCGTTCGCCTCCTTCAAGGAGGGCACGAACCTCAAGGCCTGGATGTACCGGATCCTCACCAACACCTACATCAACGGGTACCGGAAGCGTCAGCGTCAGCCGGTGCAGCAGCCCACCGAGGAGATCACCGACTGGCAGATCGCCCAGGCGGAGAGCCACACCTCGAGCGGTCTGCGGTCGGCCGAGGTCGAGGCGATGGACCGGCTGCCCGACAGCGACGTCAAGGACGCGCTGCAGCAGTTGCCGGAGGAGTTCCGGCTCGCCGTGTACCTCGCCGACGTCGAGGGCTTCGCCTACAAGGAAATCGCCGAGATCATGGACACGCCGATCGGGACCGTGATGTCCCGCCTGCACCGTGGCCGCGCCCAGCTGCGCAACCTGCTCGCCGACGTCGCGCGCGAGCGCGGCTTCATCCGGGGCGCGAAGCAGGAGGTAGCGCGATGACCACCGGTCGTGAGCCGCACAAGGACGACGTCCGCTGTTCCGAGGCGCTCGCCGAGATCTTCCTGTTGCTGGATCGCGAGTGCAGTCCGGAACGGGACGCGCAGCTGCGCAAGCACATCGAGGACTGCCCGCCGTGCCTCGAGGAGTACGGCATCGACGAGCAGCTCAAGCAGCTGTTGCACCGCAAGTGCGGAGGCGACATCGCCCCCGACGAGTTCAAGCAGAAGCTGCGCGCGTCGATCTACCAGACGGTCCAGCGGCACGGCGACGTGACGATCGAGCGGACCGAGGTCCGGCTGGAGCAGAACGCGGAGTAGACCCGAAGACGACGAAGGCCCCGGCGCGCCGCGCCGGGGCCTTTGTTCGTGCCCGAACTCAGCTGTTGGGCTTCTTGCCGTGGTTGGCGCCGTTCTTCCGGCGGTCGCGGCGCTTGCGGGCTCGCTTCGACATGCCTGCTCCTTCCCTGGTCGCGATCTGCCCACCAGTGTCTCAGGCTCGCCCCGGCGGGTGCCGGGAAGGTCCCGCTCTGGTTCACTTGAGCTGCCCCGAGAAGGAGTACCAGCGTGACGACACTTTCCGACCTGCTGGCCGAGAACACCGGCCTGTCCGGCGAAGCCGCCGACCACCTGCAGGCCGTGGTGGCCGAGTGGCAGCTGCTCGCCGACCTGTCCTTCGCCGACTTCCTGCTCTGGGTACCCGTGTCGCCGGAGCACAACGAGCAGGGCGGCGACTTCGTGTGCGTCGCGCAGGCCCGTCCCACGACGGCGCCCACCGCGCACCCCGAGGACGTGGTCGGGACGCGGTTCACGGTCGAGGACCACCCGCAGCTCGCGCGCGCGATCCGGGAGGTGCGGATCTGCCGCGAGGAGGACCCGCACTGGTACCGGGACCTGCCGATGCGTCGCGAGGCGATTCCCGTCACGTTCGGGTCGAACGTGATCGCCGTGCTGTCGCGGGAGACGAACCTGGCCGCGCCGCGCGTGCCGAGCCCGCTCGAAGTCGCCTACCTCGGCAGCGCGGGGGACCTGTGCCAGATGATCGTCGACGGCACGTTCCCGCACGTCGACAGCCAGACCGACGTGCACACGAGCCCGCGGGTGGGGGATGGGCTGATCCGGCTGGACGCGGCGGGGAACGTGGTGTTCGCGAGCCCCAACGGCTTGTCGGCCTACCACCGGATGGGGCACGAGTCGGACCTGGTGGGGACGCGGCTGGCGCCGTTGACGCGGTCGCTGATCCGGGACCCGTTCGACGCGACGGAGGTGGCGCACCGGATCCTGGACGCGCTGGACGGGAAGCCGGGCAGCCGCACGGAGGCGGAGTCGCGGCGGGGGGCGGTCGTGTTGTTCCGGGCGTTGCCGCTGCGGCCGCACGGGCAGCCGGCGGGGGCGCTGGTGTTGTGCCGGGACGTGACCGAGGTCAAGCGGCGGGACCGGGCGCTGCTGTCGAAGGACGCGACGATCCGCGAGATCCACCACCGGGTGAAGAACAACTTGCAGACGGTGGCGGCGTTGTTGCGGCTGCAGTCGCGGCGGACGTCGAACGCGGAGGCGCGGCAGGCGCTGACGGAGTCGGTGCGCAGGGTCGCGTCGATCGCGATGGTGCACGAGGCGCTGTCGGTGTCGGTCGACGAGCGGGTCGACCTGGACAAGCTGCTGGACAACGTGCTGCCGATGGTGGGCGAGGTCGCGACGGCCGAGTCGCGGGTGAGCATCAGCCGGTCCGGGTCGTTCGGGATCGTGGTGGCGGAGATTGCCACGCCGCTGGTGATGGTGCTGGCGGAGCTGGTGCAGAACGCGGTGGAGCACGCGTTTCCGGATGGGCGGCCGGGCAAGGTGGAGATCGTGGTGAGCCGCTCGGCGCGGTGGCTGGATGTGCTGATCCGGGACAACGGGCGCGGGTTGCCGTCGGGTTTCTCGCTGGAGCGGGCGGACGGGCTGGGGCTGCAGATCGTGCGCACCCTGGTGGAGTCCGAGCTGCGGGGTTCGCTGTCGCTGAGAAAGCTGCGGGACGGCGCGACGCGCGGCACGGAGGCGGCGTTGAGGCTCCCCCTGGGGCGGCGGCCGTAGGGGTTTCGGCGGTTGGTTCGCCGCGGTTGTGCGGGCAGGTCGTTGGGCCTTGCGGGTGGTCCGTTTGGTGGCCTGGCGGGTGGCGGGCTGGGGGCGGCCGTGCGAGTGGACCGTTCGTGAGGCGGCGAGTGGGCCTGTCGTGAGCTTGGCCGCGCGAGTGGACAGGTCGTGCCGTGCGAGAGGGCCGGTCGTGCCTGCGTGAGGGGGCCAGTGGTGGCGGCGCGAGAGGGCCGGTCGTGCCTGCGTGAGGGGGCCAGTGGTGGCGGCGCGAGAGGGCCGGTCGTGCCTGCGTGAGGGGGCCAGTGGTGGCGGCGCGAGAGGGCCGGTCGTGCCTGCGTGAGGGGGTCATTGGTGGTGGCGCGAGAGGGCCAGTGGTGCCTGCATGAGGGGGCCAGTCGCACCCGCGCGAGAGGGCCAGCGGTAGCCGTCCGAGCGGGCCAATGGCGGCGGCTATCAGTGGGCCGGCGGTGGAGGCCGTTTCCGGGTCGCCGGGTGGCAAGCTCCACCGCCCCCGAAGCAACGAAAACCCTGCTCAGCACGTTCAAAGGCCCGGCACCCGCGGGAGGTGGGTGCCGGGCCTAAGAACGTTAAGTGGGGGCGTGCAAACCCCTGCGTCAGGTCCCGCGTACTCTCGTAAGAGACGCGTTAAGCGACGCCGCAGCGCGTGGAGAGGTCAGGCGGTGCGCATGCCGATGTGAGCACGACGGCGCTTAAGGGCGCGGCGCTCGTCTTCGCTCATCCCGCCCCAGACACCGGCGTCCTGGCCGCTGGCCAAAGCCCAGGCCAGGCACTCGGACGCCACGGTGCAGCGGTGGCATACGGCTTTCGCCTCGGCGATCTGCAGCACGGCGGGACCGCTGTTCCCGACAGGGAAGAACAGCTCGGGGTCCTCGTCGCGGCAGGCAGCGTCGTGGCGCCAGTCCATTTCTGTGAGCTCCTTCTCGGGGCGCAGAGCGTGCTGCGCCACAGGTCGTCATGGCGGATCGTTTCTTGGGGTGCTTGTGAATGCTTTCACGAAGCACCGCTTTCGACAAGTGTTTTCGTGACATCGGTGAGTCAGCTCACCTGGTCAGGCGACCCCGCTGACCTGCGGTTTCTCTCCGAAACGGCCTCCGCGGCGGAAGGACGATGCGGTGAATGGACCGTGTGCGTCGACGAACGGCAAGTTGCAGATCGCCGGGCCGATCACTCACGCCAGCACGGTCAGCACGCCGGGCACGCTCGTGAAGTCCACCCGGGTCCGACGGCCGATCAGGTCGCCATCCACCTGGAAGTTTACCGGCTCCTCGGCCGTCACGCTGAGTTTCGCCAGGTCATCGTGCTTCACGAGCGCCTTGCCGCGATGCTTCGCCTCCGACCGCAGCGCCTGGCGCACGTGCCGGGCCACGATCGGCAACGACAGCTTGCGCAACGCGAACAACCCGAGATCCCGGTCGAACGAGCTGCCGGTGTTGAGGTGGACGGGCCGCTCACCCAGGTAGCTCCACGGATCGGTGTTCGACACGAACGCCATCCGCACCTCGGCCGGCTCCTCGCCGGGCACGTGCACGGTGAGCGGCAGCCGGGGCGAGCGCGGCCGGAAGTAGCAGGCCACCGCGGCCCGCATGTACAGCAGCGCGTTCGTCTGCTTCCCGCGCCGGTCGGCGACCGTGGCGACCACGTCGGCGTCCCAGCCCAGGCCGGCGTTGAAGGTGAACCACCGCCCGTCCGCAAGCCCCAGCCCGACGCGCCGGCTGCGGCCCGACTCGATGGCCGACAGCAGCTGGTGCGTGGCCTCCACGGGGTCCCGCGAGATGCCGAGAGCGCGCGCGAACACGTTGGCCGAGCCGCCGGGGACGACGCCCAGCGCGGGCAGCTCGGCTGCCGGCCCGTCGGCGAGCAGGCCGTTGACCACCTCGTTGACGGTGCCGTCGCCGCCGTGGGCGACCACCAGGTCGACCCCGTCCCGGGACGCGTCCCGGGCCACCGCGAGCGCGTGACCGCGGTAGTCGGTCTCCACGACCTCCAGCTTCACCTGGCTGGCCAGTGCGTGCGCGAGCACGTCCCGCCCGCCGGCCGTGGTGGACGTGGCCTGCGGGTTGACCACCAGAATCGCGCGCATGGTCGCAGGGTAGGCCAAACAGGCGCATCCCAAGCGTCCAGCGCGAACCTCATCACTGCGAAACGACTGCCGGTTGACCTCCCGTCGTTCGGCACGGTCCGTTCGTCGTGACAAGTGCACCCCGGGCGTCCGCCGGCTCATCGACGACACCCAGATCTTGACCCCGATGGCCGCGGTTCGAAAACGGCCGACCGGGTGGCTTAGTATCGAGGGTGTTCACGCACGGTCACCCGTGCCGCGTATCCGCTGGTGGAAGGCCCTTCGCGATGGCGCTCGCCGACAAGATTTCACCCGCTCCGCGCGAGGTCAGGGCGGCCGGCGCGCTGACCGTCCTGCCGGGGATCGGCCTGCTGGTCTTCGGCGTCCTGCTGTTCGCCTCGCCCGGCGACAGCATGCCGCTGACCAGCGTGCTCGCCGAGGGCGCCTTCTACGTGCTGTTCGCCCTCGCCGTGATCGGCTGCGCGATCGGGCTGCTGTTCGGCCACACCTGGGCCCGCTCGCCCGGACTGGTCATGGCGCTCATCACCGCCGGCGTCGGCTGGTACATGGCTGGCCCGTCCGGGCGGCCGGAGTTCGGGGTGCCGATCATCGCCCTCGGCGTCGCGATCATCGTGCTGCTGTTCCGCCAGCCCGCGCGGGCGTGGGCGCTCGGGCAGCACGAGGACGAAACCGAGGAGGAGGCCGCCGAGCGCGGCGGCATGGCCGGCCGCCGCCGCGAGCGCGGCGAGGACGACTAGGCGAGCTTCGCGAGCTTGTCCAGCGCGGTGTCGGTCAGCCGGTAGACCGTCCACTCGTCCATCGGGATCGCGCCGAGCGACTTGTAGAAGCCCGTCGCCGGGTTCCAGTCCAGCACCGACCACTCCAGACGCGCGAAGCCGCGGTCCACGCACTCCTTCGCGAGCGTCGCCAGCAGCGCCTTGCCCAGCCCGGACCCGCGCAGCTCGGCCTTGACGAACAGGTCCTCCAGGTAGATGCCGTGCACACCGCGCCAGGTGGAGAAGTTCAGGAACCACAGCGCGAACCCGACGAGCTCACCGTCCTGCTCGGCGACGTGCCCGAACACCGCCGGGGTGTCGCCGAACAGCGCCACCCGCAGCCGGTCGGCCGTCAGGTGGCAGTCCTGCGGCGCCTTCTCGTAGGCGGCCAGGTCGTGCACCAGCTGCGCGACCTCGTCCACATCGGACTCGCGGATGCGGCGGATGCGGCTGTCAGGCATGGGAACTCCCAGGGATCCAGCGGGGTGAGCCGCACCCGATCCTGCCAGACTCAGTCCGCGCCCCAGACCCGCTGCGCCACCGAAACCGTCAGGTCCAGCTTCCGGCGCTGATCGTCCCAGGTCAGCGGATTCCCCCGCACCTCGGAGGCGAAGCCGCACTGCGGGCTGACGGCCAGGTCCGCCAGCGGCACGATCCGCGCCGCCTCGTCCACGCGCCGCGCGAGGTCGTCGGGGTCCTCCAGCTCGCCGGTCTTCGTCGTGATCAGGCCCAGCACGACCCGCACGCCGCCGGGCACGTGGCGCAGCGGCTCGAAGGTGCCCGCCCGTTCGGTGTCGTACTCCAGCAGCCAGTGGTCCACCGGGATGCCGCCGAACACGTCCGCCGCGATGTCGTCGTAGAAGCCTTCGTTGAACCACTGGCCGCGGTAGTTGCCGCGGCAGATGTGCATGCCGACCGTGACGCCGCGGTCGCGCAGCAGCCGGACGACCGCCGCGTCGGCTTCGATGCAGCGTCGCAACAGGGCACGCGCGTCGATGCCCTCCGACTCCAGGAGCGCGAGGATGCGCGGGTTGGCGAAGGCGATGAAGCACGGCGCGTCGATCTGGACGTGCCGGACGCCGTCCTCGGCGAGCGCCGCGGCTTCCTGCAGCAGGACGGCCGCCAGGTCGTCGACGATGTCGGCCCGGCTCGGGTAGTGGGGGCCGCTGACCCGCGGGTCCCAGTTGGCGACCACGAAGTTCGTGACCTCCGGGATGGAGATCTTGAACGGGCCGGGCGCGTGCGCGGCGAGGAACGCGGCTTCGCGGTCGGTGAACCGTTCGCGGTAGGCCAGCTTGCCCCCGATCAGCCGGAGGATGCTGCTGTCCTCCTCGGCGTGGTCGCCGGACTGCCATTCCAGCGACGGCGCCTGCGCGGCGAAACCGTCCACGTGCTCGGTGAGCCGGCTCATGAAATCCGTGCGCAGGTACTCGCCGTCGGTGTGCACGCCGATGCCGCTGTCCTGCTGCACCGACAGCGCCACCAGGATCGATTCCTGCTCGACGCGCCGCAGCCCGGCGTCGTCGAGCCGGCCCGCCGCGTGGTCGGCCCGCGCCTTCAGCAGACGCGGCGGCCGGAGGAGGCTGCCGACGTGGGTGGCCCGCGCGAAGGAGTTCATGGCGAGGAACGTTAAGCGAAGCGGATGACGCCGGACTGTCCTCGTTGACCTCGTTTCAAGCGAGCTGGCCGCGCGGGCGGTACGGGATCGCTACGGTCAGGACGGCGGGATGTTCAGGTGCTCGATCTTCGGCTCGCCGCGCTCGTCACCCAGCACGGTGACCCCGGCCGGGTCCAGTCCGAAGTGGACGCCGGCGGTGGCGGGCAGCCCGATCCAGCGCGCGATCAGCACCCGGCTGAAGTGGCCGTGGCCCACCAGGATCACCTCGGTGTCGGCCAGCGCCACGCGCACCCGCTCCAGCAGGGCGTCGGCGCGGGCGGTCACCTGCTCGACGGTCTCCCCGCCGGGCATCTCGTGCGTCCACACCGTCCAGCCGGGCACGGTCTTGCGGATCTCCGGCGTGGTGACGCCCTCGTAGTCGCCGTAGTCCCACTCGGCCAGGTCCTCGGTCCGCTCGTCGATCCGCAGCCCGGCCAGCTCGGCCGTGCGCACCGCGCGCTGCCGCGGGCTGGTCAGCACCAGGGCGGGGCCCTTGCGCAGCGTCTGCAGGGTCAGTCCGGCGGCGCGCGCCTGGTTCTCCCCGGCCGGGGTGAGCGGGATGTCGGTGCGGCCGGTGTGCCTGCCGTTCACCGACCACTCGGTCTGCCCGTGGCGGAAGAGGAAGAGCTCGTGGTCCACGTTTGCGAATATAGCCACCGGTCTGCTTTGCTACCGGTCAGTAACATTGGAGGTGCCGGTGGCTTCGACCTACTCGCTGTGGCAGCGCCTGAGCGCGCTGCCCGGCGGCAAACGACTGTTCTCGACCGCGATCTGCCTGCGTGTGCCCTATTTCGGCTCGGTGCTGCCGACCGTGACGGAGCTGCGTCCGGGCTACTGCGCGGTGCGCGCGCCGAAGTGGTGGGGTGTTCACAACCACATCGGCACCTTTCACGCGATCGCGGCATGCAACCTCGCGGAGATCGCGATGGGCATGCTCGCCGAGTCGACCCTGCCCGCGACGCACCGGTGGCTGCCCAAGGGCATGACCGTGCGGTACGTCGCCAAGGCGGAGACGAGCCTGCGGGCGGTCGCCGAGCTGCCGGAGATCCCGGAGTTCGGCGACGAGGGCGTCGAGCTGCCCGTGCCGGTCGTGATCTCCGACCGGAGCGGGAAGCCCGTCGTCACCGCCACCATCACGATCTGGGTGACGCCGAAGCGTCAGTAGTCGCGCAGGCGGACCGTGGTCGTCTGCGTGTAGGAGTTCGTCCCGGACGCGGCGGGCAGGCCCAGCCGGTGGTCCACGACCCGGCCCAGCGGGCCGCAGTTCCGCGTCCCGGGCACGGCCAGGGTGTCGTCGTGGGTGGCGAACCGCAGCGTCAGCGGATCGGTGGAGACGACCTCCGTGGGCCCGTCGGCCTGCAGCACGGAGTGGATGACGCCGGTCGCGCAGTCGCGGGGCAGGTAGGGCGCGTCGAACTCGGCGACGAGATCGATCTCGCCCTTGCGCTGGTCGTTGGACAGGAAGTCGGAGTGGCCGCCGTAGCCGAACCGCACGGTGGCGTGCGGGAGCCCGGGCACGGCGACCGGTTCGGATCTCAGCGCGCCGAACACCTGCGCGTACCGGCCGTTGAGCTGCCCCTCCGCGAAGGTGAGGCGCATCGGGCCCAGCGGGAGGTCCCGGACGTCGCCGAAGGACATCGTCGCGGTCGAGTCGAGCACCTCGCAGCGCCACTGGCCGGGGTCGGCGCCGGCGGGCAGGGCCGGGCAGTCGGCGAAGGTGTTCTCCGCGGCGTGGGCCGGGATGGCGGCGGCGACGGTCAGGGCGAGGGCGGCGACGGCGGCCGCGGCGAGTGCGATCTTCATGATCGAAATCCTGTCCGGCCAGGGCTTCGGACAGTATCCGGAAGATCCCGGACCGCACCCTGACATTGGTCCACTAGGGTGAACTTAACACCGTTTACCGCTAATCCGAATATGGTTCGCGTATGTCTCTGTCTCGACGCCGGTTCCTCGGCCTGACCGCGCTCAGCTCCGCCGCCACGCTCGGGCTGACCACGATCTCGACCCGGACCTCCGCCTCGGCGGCCCCCGACTACTCGCCGGCCGTCGTCGTCGGCACCGGCTACGGCGCCGCCGTCACGGCGCTCCGGCTGGGTGCGGCCGGCATCCCGACCCTCATGCTGGAGATGGGCCAGCTGTGGAACACGCCGGGCGAGGACGGCAAGATCTTTTCGGACATGCTCAGCCCGGACCGCCGGTCGTCGTGGTTCAAGGGCCGCACGGAGGCGCCGCTGGCCTCGTTCCTGTGGCTCGACCTGGCCAACCGGAACATCGACCCGTACGCGGGCGTGCTGGACCGCGTGCACTTCGGCGACATGTCGGTCTACGTCGGCCGCGGGGTCGGCGGCGGCTCGCTGGTCAACGGCGCGATGGCCGTGACGCCGAAGCGCTGGTACTTCGAGGAGATCCTGCCCGAGGTCGACGCCGACGAGATGTACGGCAGGTACTACCCGCTCGCGAACTCGATGCTGGGCGTCAACGACATCGACCCGGACTGGTTCGAGACCTGTGACTGCTACCAGTTCGCGCGCGTGTCCCGCAAGCACGCGCACAAGACCGGGCTGAAGACGACGTTCGTGCCCAGCGTCTACGACTTCGACTACATGCGCCGCGAGGAGGCCGGCGAGGTGCCGCGCTCGGCGCTGGCCTCGGAGGTCATCTACGGCAACAACCACGGCAAGCGCTCGCTGGACAAGACCTACCTGGCCGCCGCGCTGGGCACCGGCAACGTGACCATCCAGACGCTGACCGAGGTCCGCGACATCGCCCAGCAGCAGGACGGCACCTACACGCTGACCGTGCGGCGGATCGACGCCGAGGGCAACGTGCTCGGCGTGCGCCAGCTCGGCGCCAAGTACCTGTTCCTCGGCGCGGGCAGCCTCGGGTCGACCGAGCTGCTGGTGCGGGCGCGCGACACCGGCAAGCTGCCGGACCTCGGCGAGGACGTCGGCCAGGGCTGGGGCACCAACGGCAACGTGATGCTGGGCCGGGCCAACCACGTGTGGGACCCGGTGGGCGCCCTCGAGTCCGGTATGCCGGCGCTGGGCATCGACGCCTGGGACGACCCGGTGCACCCGGTGTTCGCCGAGATCGCGCCGGTGCCGGCCGGGCTGGAGACCTGGGCGAGCCTGTACCTGGCGATCACGAAGAACCCGGAGCGCGGGTGGTTCTCCTACGACCCCGGCGCCGACCGGGCGGTGCTGCAATGGGACGTCGCGCAGGGCCAGCCGTCGATCGACGCCGCGAAGAACCTGTTCGACAAGATCAACTCGGCGAACGGGACGATCTACCGGTACGACCTGTTCGGCGACACCCGCGCGTTCGAGAACCGGTTCACCTACCACCCGCTGGGCGGGCTGGTGCTGGGCAAGGCCACGGACCTGTACGGGCGCGTGAAGGGCTACCGCAACCTCTACGTCACCGACGGCTCGCTGATCCCCGGCAGCACGGGCGTGAACCCGTTCGTGACGATCACCGCCCTGGCCGAGCGCAACATCGCCCGCGTGCTGGCGGAGGATTTCTAGGGTGCGTGTCGGGGGCGGCGTGTGTGGCGGTGCGAGGAGCGGCCCCGCCCGTCAGGCAACCGCCGCGCTCAGCTGATGCGCTCCGTGCGGCTGAGCCCCGGGGGCGGGGGCCGGTTGACGGCCCACCGCGACCTCGCCCGCGTGCTGGCGGAGGATTTCTAGCCCGCGCGGAGCTTCTCGTAGTGGGCGACGCAGTCGGCGTAGGCCGGTAGCAGTCCGGCGGCGGCGGCCTCGGCGAGTGCCGGGGCCGCTTCGTCCTTTTCGGACAGGATCGGGGTGAAGCCGGACGGCCACGGGAGGTCCAGCTCGGGGTCCAGCGGCGTGATCCCGCGCTCGCCGGACGGGTTGTACCCGGTCGAGCACAGGTACGCCATCACCGTGTCCTCCTCGAGCGCGACGAACGCGTGCCCGAGGCCCTCGGCGATGTAGACCGCGCGGTAGTCCACCGAATCGAGCCGGACCGCGTCCCAGGTGCCGAACGCCGGCGAGCCGACCCGCAGGTCCACCACCACGTCGAGCAGCGCGCCGCGCGGGCAGTAGACGTACTTCGCCTGGCCGGGCGGGGTGTCGGCGAAATGCACTCCCCGGATCGTCCCCCGCCGGGACACGCTGTGGTTCGTCTGCGCCACGTGCAGCGGGTGCCCGATCGCCTCGACGAGCGCCGCCTCCTGGAACGGCGCGACGAACAGGCCGCGGTGGTCCGGGAACGACCTGGGCGTGAACTCGTAGGCGTCGGGGACGGCGAGCTGGCGAACCTCCATACCCGAAACCCTATCGGGCACCAGCCAAGCCGGACGGACGTCTTGCTATCACCCCGGTGACCTCCCCTTTTTGTGACATCAACCGCACCTCGGCATCACAACCCGTGGGCGGCCTGCAACACTGGGGGGACCGCCGCGTCCGCGGCCGTCGCCTCACCAAGGGCTCCGCACGGCCGAGACGGACGCCGAGCCGGCTGCCGGCGCCACCGCGCCCGGGCTACCGAGCTGCGAGACAACCACGCCACTGGGGGATGGGGCAGTGTCCCCGCACACGGTCCCGGGAGGGATTCTTTTCCATGACCTACGCTCAGACCTCTGATACGAGGACAGGAACATCGATGGACGACGAGGTCAGCAAGAGCACGGCGGCCGAGGCAGTGCCGCCGACGGGTACCGACGATTCGCCGGTGACCGACGACGAGATCTTCCGCGGGCACGAGGGCGGCAAGCTGTCGGTGGCGGCGACGCGGCCCATCTCGCAGCCGCGCGACCTCTCCATCGCGTACACGCCGGGGGTCGCCAAGGCCAGCCGCGCCATCGCCGAGAACGCCGAGCTGGCCGAGCGCTACACGTGGGCGCACCGGCTGGTGGTCGTCGTCAGCGACGGCACCGCGGTGCTCGGGCTGGGCGACATCGGCGCGAGCGCGTCGCTGCCGGTCATGGAGGGCAAGTCCGTGCTCTTCAAGACCTTCGGCGGGCTGGACTCGATCCCGCTGGTGCTGGACACCAAGGACGTCGACGAGATCGTCGAGACGCTGGTGCGGCTGCGCCCGTCCTACGGCGCGGTCAACCTCGAGGACATCTCCGCGCCGCGCTGCTTCGAGCTGGAGGACAAGCTCAAGGAGGCGCTGGACTGCCCGGTCATGCACGACGACCAGCACGGCACGGCGATCGTGACGCTGGCCGCGCTGCGTGGCGCGAACCTGGTGCTCGACCGGGACATCGCGCAGCAGCGGGTGGTCATCTCCGGCGCCGGTGCCGCGGGGGTGGCGTGCGCGAAGATCCTGCAGGAGGCCGGTGTCGCGGACGTCACGGTGCTGGACTCGCGCGGCATCATCCACTCCGGCCGGGACGGGCTGAACCCGGTCAAGGAGAAGCTGGCCCAGACCACCAACAAGGCGGGGCTGCGCGGCGGCCTGGCCGAGGCGCTGCGCGGCGCGGACGTCTACCTCGGGCTGTCCGGGTCGACGATCGAGCCGGAGCTGCTGGCCGGCATGGCCGATGACCCGATCGTGTTCGCTCTGTCCAACCCGGACCCGGAGGTCCACCCGCGCGCGGCCGCCGAGTACGCGGCGATCGTGGCGACCGGGCGCAGCGACTTCCCGAACCAGATCAACAACGTGCTCGCCTTCCCCGGCGTGTTCCGGGGCGCGCTGGACGCCGGCGCGCGGGCGATCACCGAGAACATGAAGCTGGCCGCCGCCGAGGCGATCGTCGCCGTCGCGCAGGACGACCTGGGTCCGGACCGCATCGTGCCCAGCCCGCTCGACCCGCGCGTCGCCCCCGAGGTCGCCGCCGCCGTGGCGAAGGCGGCGATCGAGGACGGCGTCACCGGCTAAGCTGGACTTCCCGGGGCGCGGAAGCGCGTCCCGGGAAGGCTTTCGCTGGGAGGGCGTGTTGATCGAGTTCGACGGCGTGACCAAGCGCTACCCGGACGGCACGCTCGCCGTCGACGACCTGAGCCTGACGGTCGAGGACGGCACCATCACGGTGTTCGTCGGGCCGTCGGGCTGCGGGAAGACGACCTCGTTGCGGATGATCAACCGCATGGTCGAGCCGACCTCGGGCCGGGTCCTGCTCGACGGCAAGGACATCCGCGAGTCGGATCCGCCGGTGCTGCGGCGCGGCATCGGGTACGTGATCCAGAACGCCGGGCTGTTTCCCCATCGGACGGTGCTGGACAACGTCGCGACCGTGCCGGTGCTGTCCGGGTGGGGCAAGCGGAAGGCCCGCGACCGCGCGGCCGAGCTGCTGGAGATCGTCGGTCTGCCCGCCGAGCTGGGCAAGCGCTACCCGGCGCAGCTCTCCGGTGGTCAGCGGCAGCGGGTCGGGGTCGCGCGGGCGCTGGCCGCGGACGCGCCGGTGCTGCTGATGGACGAGCCGTTCTCCGCTGTGGACCCGATCGTGCGGGAGGGGCTGCAGGACGAGCTGTTGCGGCTGCAGTCCCAGCTGGGCAAGACGATCGTGTTCGTCACCCACGACATCGACGAGGCCGTGCGGCTGGGCGACAAGGTGGCCGTGATGCGCGTCGGCGGGCGGCTCGCGCAGTACGGCACGCCGGCCGACGTGCTGCGGCACCCGGTGGACGACTTCGTGGCGTCCTTCGTGGGGCGTGACCGCGGCTACCGTGGACTGTCTTTTGTGGACTCGGCGGGCGTGGAAGTGCGCTCGGTTGCCACGGTTTCGCTGGGCGACGACGTTTCCGGGCCGACGGAGGAGTGGCTGCTGGCGGTGAACGACTCCGGCGAACCGCGAGGCTGGCTGGCTCCCGGGTCCAGTGTGGACGGCCAGCTGGCCGAGTCGGACCTGGTCGCCGGTGGTTCGCTCTACCGGCGCGGCACCCCGGTGCGGGGCGCGCTGGACGCGGCGCTGTCGTCGCCGGCCGGGCTGGGCGTCGTGGTGGACGAGACGGGCAAGGCCGTCGGCGCGGTCACCGCGCGGCAGGTGCTGGATGTGATCGAGGCGGCTCCCGCAACACCGGCTGCCGGAGGGTGATCTCCGCGCGCGCGAGCTGCCGCAGCTCGTAGGCGGCGACGAGGGTCGCCGCGACCGGGGTCGAGTAGGCGATCACCGCCAGGCGCCACCCGGACAGCCCGGCGAAACCGGGGAAGTCCCAGGCGAACTTGCAGATGAGCGTCGTCCACACCACGACGACCGACACCAGTGGCGCGAGCACGGCCAGACGGCGCCGCTGCCGGAACCCGCGGCGGGCCAGGCCGTTGCGGTGCGCGAGGTAGGCGACGCCGACGACGAACAGCAGGAGCCAGACGAGGGCCGCCCCGGCGAGCGGGTGCAGCCGCTCGACCTCCAGGTCGATCAGCGGCATGGGGAAGCTGTCGAACGTCACGAAGCGGATCACCGCGCGGACCGCGTCGCGCACCGGCGGCACCGGCACCTCGAAGAACGCGCACAGCAGGGCGAACCCGAAGACGCCCACCCCGACCGGCCAGAGGCCGGCCCGCGCCGTTTCGGTGCGCTCACGGGAGATCGCGACGAGCAGGGGGACCAGGAACACGACCGCGATCGGCGCGATGATCAGCACGAAGAACCCGTCGGTCAGCGCGTCGTCGAACGCCTCGTCCAGGTGCTGGACCGCGCCGCGCGGGTCCACCGCGAAGCGCAGCACCAGGGCGAGCAGACCGGCGGCGACGAGCGCCCGGGTGGTGAGGACCCGTTCCAGCGCCACGTCCACGGCCTGGCCGAGCGCGTCGTCGGGCCGGAGCGCCGACGGCAGGGCCTTGGTGGAGAACTTGAACAGGTTCAGCAGCTCGTAGGGGCCGAAGAGCTTGCGGGCCAGCCAGAACGGGCCGTAGAGGTAGACCACGAACGGGAACAGGACCAACCACCGGAGCTTGCGCATCTCGTCACCCCCAGGGGAGCAGTTTCCCACGCCGGGTCACCGGTCCGTCCTACTTTCGCCGGGAGCCACCCGGGTGCCAGTCCTTCCGCGGGGCGGTGACGCGGTCCTACCGTGAAAAAGTCTCACCCCTTGCGGTGCGGTGGGCGAATCCCCAGCCCGGCGCACCGGCCCTGCCAAGGAGGATCCATGTCCAAATCCCTGCTCGCCAAGGCCAGATCGTTCGGTGTGGCGCTCGCGGCCGCGGCGGTCGCGACCGTCGGGTTCACCGCTCCCGCTTCGGCCCAGGAGGGGTCGATCGTCGGCGCGGGTGCGGCCGGCGCGATCCCCGACAGCTACATCGTGGTGTTCAAGGAATCCTCGTCACCGGTGTCGTCGCTGGTCAGCCAGGTGACCGGCAAGCTCGGCGGCACGGTGCGGCAGACGTTCTCCCACGCGCTGCACGGCTACTCGGCCACGATGAGCGAGTCGCAGGCCAAGCGGGTGGCGGCCGATCCGTCGGTGGCGTTCGTGGAGCAGAACCGGCGCGTCACGATCGCCGCCACGCAGACGAACCCGCCGTCGTGGGGCCTGGACCGCGTAGACCAGCGGAACCTGCCGCTGAACAGGGCGTACAACTACTCGACGACCGCGTCGAACGTGCACGCCTACATCATCGACACCGGCATCAACCTGTCCCACAGCGATTTCGGTGGCCGCGCGAAGTCCGGGTACGACTTCGTCGACAACGACTCGAACGCCAGTGACTGCAACGGGCACGGCACGCACGTCGCCGGAACTGTCGGTGGCTCGGCGTACGGTGTGGCGAAGGGGGTGCAGCTGACCGCGGTGCGGGTGCTCGACTGCCAGGGTTCGGGCAGCTACGACCAGGTGATCGCCGGGATCGAGTGGGTCACCCAGAACGCGGTGAAGCCCGCGGTGGCGAACATGAGCCTGGGCGGCCCGGTGTCGACGGCGGTGGACAACGCGGTGAAGGCATCCATCGCGGCGGGCGTGACGTACGCCGTCGCGGCGGGCAACAGCAACACGAACGCCTGCACGTCGTCCCCGTCGCGGGTAGCGGCAGCGATCACCGTGGGCGCCACGACGAGCACGGACGCCCGGGCGAGCTACTCGAACTACGGCAGCTGCCTGGACATCTTCGCGCCCGGCAGCAGCATCACGTCGGCCTGGATCGGCAGCACGAGCGCCACGAACACGATCAGCGGCACGTCGATGGCAACCCCGCACGTGGCGGGCGCCGCGGCGCTCTACCTGGCCACCCACACCTCGGCGAGCCCCCAGCAGGTGCGCGACGCACTGGTGACAGCGGGAACTACGGGCAAGGTGACCAGCGCAGGCACGAACAGCCCGAACGTCCTGCTCTACACGGGCCCGTAAGGGCAAAAGCGGCGCGCCAGCGCCGTGCCCTTGATCTTTGACCCCGACGAAGCTGGGTGGTCATCCCGTCGCCTGACACCGCAACAATCACTTTGAGCCAGGCCCGCAACCTCCGCTGCCAACCGGCGGCCGAATACGCCAACCTTGCGGGCCTGGCTCAAAGTGATATGCACAAACCGGAAGGCGACGGGATGACCGCACAGCGACCACCTGCCCGGGGTGAGGGAACTGCATTCCCCGTCATCCCGGAGCCTGCCCGTCCGGCGAGGACATCTTTTGATCTTTAGAGGTGACGTTGGGCAGGCGAAGAGTCCGCCCTTCGGGCGGACAACGCCCCTCGGGCGGAGAGCGCCTACGGCGCCGGACGGTCACCTCGGGTGCCACCTCCCCCGCCCCCTCTCCTTGAGTGTGTTTTGGTCGCCGAGCAGGCGTGTCAAGGCGGGAAAGTGATGTGCTCCGAAAATCTCGGACGCGGCTCAAGCGGAGCGTATCACGCAACCTGCTGATTGGTAAACCATTCGTCGAGCACTTCGATCGGTGGTCGATATCCCAGCGCTGAATGTAGTCGGCGTGTGTTGTAGAAGCCTTCGATGAAGCGGATGATCTCGCGGCGAGCCTCCTTCTTGGTCGCGAAATGCCGGTGGTGCATCCACTCCGTCTTCAACTTCCCGAAGAACGACTCGGCCATAGCGTTATCAAAACAGATCCCGGTGCGGCCCATTGATTGCCGAACATTCTCTTCTCGTAGTAGTCGCCCAAAACTGTAGGAGGTATATTGGCTACCGCGGTCGGAGTGGAAGATCGATCCAGCGGGCAGTCGGATACGGTGCGCTGCCATCGTCATCGCCGTGCACACCAGTTC